>JAJYCU010000128.1 GCA_021778165.1 bacterium
TATGCATTTAATTTTTATTTGATAACTCTATATACATTTTAATTTATTAGATTAAATAGTCAAACTAGGATCTCATAATCGAATTCAGAATCTTACTGATAAATTTATTATAGGATAGGGTGACCATTTTAGGATTTGATTCAACAAAGTTAAGTAGCTTACTCTTTGATTTGAAAATAAATTCATCTAAAGTGTCTTTCGAGCCGAACTTTGTGTCCGATTCAATCATCTTTTTTATACTCTCGGAAAAACGAAACCATTCAATCAGACCAGTTTCATCAAGATTTTCAAATAATTCTGGCGCATTATTCTTGATATTGAGCTCCATTAACTCGACTTTTTGCTTATCTTTGGCTCTAAGTCCCGATATGGATCTAATTCGATATGCTGCCAAGTGAGCGACAGGGTGGAGTATTGGTACCGGCCTGAGGCTGTTTTTAGTTTGAAAATGCCATGGTTCATAAGATTCTCGACTGACTTCCTGGGATAGCGGAAAAAGCTCATATCTCAGTATTCCGTTCTCATCTATTGTTCTTCTGCTTACCCAATCCAATAAGTTCGCTTTTAGCTCATTTCTTTTCTGCTCGTGTTCTTTTAGGGCAAACACAGAGGGTATGAGTAGTCCTTCGACTGATTCTAGTACAACTTTTTCTAAATACTTCAAATGACTAGAGCTCAGTGGACTAAGTATTAAAATATCTAAATCTCTGATGGTTCCATCAGTTCTATAATTAGATAATTCAAGATTAGGCCTTGGTTGAACAAGACGGTGTGCTAAATCATACGAGGTTTCTGAATCAGCCAATATGTTAGATACAACTCCGCCAACTATATAATAATTAGTGTCTCTAAGTTCACGGGCAAGTTCTTGATTGGCATTCCCAAGAACAGAGTATACATTTACTTCCTGTTTTTTCATTATTACATAATAATATATAACTTAGCTACGTTTAAAAAAAGTAGTTTAAAAAAATTTGGTAAAATACTTAAATGCATCAACACTTACCGGCCTTCATCCAAGCGATTGCTCCGATCCTCGATAAATACGGCTATTGGGCAGTTGGAGGCTTTATTTTACTGGAAGATTTTGGCATACCACTTCCCGGTGAAACAACTCTTATAACGGCGGCTGTTTTTTCGGTACTAGGCCATCTGAATATTTTTCTGGTTATACTAATCGGTATCATAGGTGCAGTAATTGGCGATAATATTGGTTTTGCAATCGGAGATTTCGGTGGCCGGAAATTAGTCGAAAAATTCGGAAAATATATCCTTTTAACACAAAAGCGGCTAGATAAACTAGAGGAATTTTTTAATAAAAGAGGTGGCTGGGTAGTAATGTTCGCGAGATTCATAGAGGGGTTACGGCAAGCAAATGGCATAATCGCCGGGATTTCTGAAATGTCTTGGCTAAGGTTCACGATTTTTAACGCTATCGGAGCCACTTTATGGGTGTCTGTATGGGCGACTGTAGGTTACTTTGCAGCTGACAATATCAATACACTGCTTAAATACCAGACCTACTTTACGATTGTGGTGTTTGCTTTTGTGATTATTTTTGGTCTATACAAATTTATTCGGGCAAAAAATCAGAAAGATTAAAGTCTTCCGGCGAGCCGAAATTATCATTGATTAGCTCGTAGGCTCTTTGAACAGTCACCTGATCTTCAGGACCTCTAATAGAATTCTCTTTTTCCACCTCTTTGGTTAGCCATGAAAAGAATTGAGAAGGCGACATGTTAACAAGCTTTAAAGAGAGCCTGGCCTGTCTGACAGATTCCTTGGTCTCGGCTTCTTTTAGCTTTTGAAAACGACTATTAAATTCGTCTGGTTCTTCAAAACCATTGTTGATTGGGATACGTTCTACATTTACCATAACAAATACTGAGAATACTCCTCTATAAGCAAAATATCAATTTTTTTTTTACAACATTATAAAAGATGTTAGTTTTTAATATTTTTTAGTTTTTTAATTATGCTCGAGGAATGGAAGAAAAGAAGAAAAATCAGGACCATCAACAAGAATATTAGATAGATGGACCGGTCTATTAAACTGGCGGAAATGATGGTCGAACTTGAAATATGACTAATCTTCTTTGACAGAAGTAAAACCGACTCACGTATGCCAATACCGGCCGGTGTAATACTAGCAAATAGAGATAAATTAGCGAATCCACTATAGGATAAAATTTGGTTAAAATTGACTTTGGATATTAAGCCAAGTTCGAGACCAAATATAATTGTTTGAACTACAAGCTGAAGTAACGTAAACAAAAATAACTTAGACGAACTCTTAAAACGATTAGTCAAATTAATAAATCGATTAGTCTTTAGAGTAGGGAGATATAGAACGGCTAGCAGGGCTAAAATAGCTATTGTATAGGCATAGCCATTGTTAAACCACATTAAAACAATAAAACTAAGACTAATTAAAAAGTAATAAAAATAATAAAGAATCGTCAGATAAAAAAACTTTTTTATCTTGAGATTGTATTTAGACTTTAGATAAACTGCACGTAAACCGGGCCCACCTTGACCAAACATGAAAAAATTAACCATAAAAGAATAACAATTTATTAG
>JAJYCU010000004.1 GCA_021778165.1 bacterium
ATGTAGACCTTGAAAGTCGCCATAATTTTCTTTAAGCCGCTCAAACTGATTATCTTGTGGCTCAACAAGTACCCCCTGCCATTTATGGCTCTTAACCAGCGCAAAAAGTGGATCATTTGTTTTGCCGTCGTAGGCACCAATCTCAATAAAGAAAACATCAAAGTGCTTCTTGACATACTCGCTCATTATTTTTTGCATTTGTTTTGCAGTTGCCATGCGAAGCTCCTGTCAGTTTATATAACCCTCATTCTAGCAGAAGACATCATAAATAAAGGTTTAACTCCGAACAATAAGCCCAGCCATTTGAGGCCAGAACCTGTCAAAGTGTTCTAGGCCAGTGTGCTCGGCTCGAAGATATTAAGATTTGCCATTTTCAAATTTAATCACTAGCAGATTGATTAAAATAGCAAAGTCATAGCTAATGATTGAATTTATTCAATTCCGTAATTAACTCTTTTTGTTTGGGATTTCTAATTAGATTGTTAAAGACATTATCGTCAACAAAATATATTGATACACCGGCGGCTATAAGACTATTTATAGTATCTTTGACTTTAATTTCTCTTCTGGGTTTAACTGATACCTTGGATACTCTTTCATAATCTGATAGTCCTTTTTGGGGAGTCTCGATAAAATTTTTATCATCTAGAACATACACAGATCCGCCACGATCAATGCTTAAAACTTTTTCTGTATTTCCAGCTATAACAACAGTTGAATTATTTTTCTTGGCATCCATCATGATAGGAAACCCCTGAGGTAAAAGATACATTACAGCCAACAACTTATTTTCGGTAGCAAATAAGTAATTCCCAATGTTAACATTATTGCTTAGCGTAGGACTAGTATTTAAGATTTTGAGGTTTTTAACTGGAGATGAATGATATAGAAACACGTTCATATTATATAAGATATCATTAGGTTATGACAGAGTAACATCTGAGGATTTGACAAGTATATATCTACGTCTTTAAAAGCTATATTCTAGCACCGCATACCCATCCATTGAATTTCAAAGGGTTTAGAGTTCTTTGAACAATAATTCCACCCTATTTTTTATGTTCAAACAGCGACAGTTTTTCCCGGCCATTAAATCTACTGAAATTAAGTTAATCTTTAGATAAACTTTAAGTATGAGTACACTAGATCAAACAAATACGATAAGTCTTAAGCAATTAAGAGAACAATTTCCAAAATATATTGAAGCTATTAATATGGTCAAAGTTTCACCGTTGTAAAACGCTCAAAACCAATATTCCAGTTAAATCCTATTACAGATAAGGGCCAATGGCGACCATTATTGATTTTACAAAAAATGAAAGAGAATAGCGTATCTACAGATGACGTTCTGACAGTATTAGGTTAAACCATCTCTATGTCTGATAAAATTGAAAAATTATTAGCAAAATTATCTAATCAAGAACGTAATTTAGTTAAATTGTTAATCCTTAGAATAACTATGAATGATACTTTGTGTCTAAACATAAGCCAACTCAAGGGTTATAAAGATTTGTTTTGGGTAAAGAAAAATAGAATTAGAAAAATCTACTCAAAAAATAATAAAGACATCAAAAATAATTAGGATTGATCGTCGTAACGAAAAAATCTATAAAGAATTTTAGTTCGAAACCCTAACCTACACTCAATAATTCAATCTTAATCATAAATATAAAAAAAGTTTTATCGAACGTACATTTGATCGCAATTTCAATTTTCTATAATTAATAATTATTCGCCGTAGTAATTTTCTGGTGATACATCGGTTATTATAAATTTCATTATCTTTAAAGATAAGTTATTAAACTGACTACGTTCTTTTTCTGGAATTCTCGACAGTTCATTTACTAAATCAGCTAATGCTTGAGTTTTTATATATAAATCTTCCCTTATACTCCGACGTTTATAACCTTCTTTTACGTGGTCTAGTTGTTTTATACATTCAACCGCCTCTATATTCCCAACTCTTAAAACTATTCGGTCAAATACTTCTGAAGCTTTTCCAGGAGAAGTGAATAAGGGGCCATAAACAGTTTTAGAAAACTCTTCAAATTCTATAAGATTTCCTTCTTCGAGTTGTTTGTTAGGTCGTCTCCAACTATATACTGCACCCGCCAAGTCTTTTAATGGTAAGCTATCGATATCTGACTGTATTGATTCCTTGGCAAAATCTATCACTAATTCAACTACACTCATAACTCTTGGTCTAGAAGTTGATTCTTTTGTATGCTGTATAATTTTAGCTCTTTTTTCAAAAAATGTTTTTAAATCAATGTAATAATAAGATAGGTAATATGGTCCCCAAACTTCTCAACTCCGAAGAGTTATTGCTTCGTATGGAGGTAGTATTTGAAGCCCTAAATGATTGATTAAACCACGAGTAGCAAATAACATTGCTAAATTAGCTTCATATCTTCCGAAACCATGTTCTAATGCTTCTATTGCAATATCTTCAGATGATATATAACTTTCGAGAAGTTCAGGACGAACTATCCTATGGTCATCAATTATTATCGGCCCAGCTTCAATTGGAGGTATATTGTGTAATAATTCTCTATACATTTTTTTAATATAACACATTAAATTTCACAAAACACAAGAGGAAATCAAAATGATTCTTCCCATCCATTTTTTGTTAGCGTCTATCTATAGATATTTAATTAGGTTTTGTCATATATTTTAGTTCTAGAAAGTACGCAAAAAAATAATTTTGTTACGCTTGAAATTATAAAAATATGAGTCCATAATAATTGAATATGAACCATCTCGAAAGAATAGAACCTTCACATGATTTTAGGTTATATCTAGAAATTGCAATAGAAAATGAAGCATTAGCAAAAGCCAGGATCGAAAAATTTGTTACCCATAAATTAGTTAAGCGATGGGAAAGAAAAGTTGAAAACGCTGAAAAACTGCAAATCACTTCAAAGCTGGCTTATCCAATTGAAAATCAATTAAATCAATCAACCGAATAAACTTACGTAATAGTGATATGATTTAGTGATGATTATTTACTATACCGATGGTAGTTGCAGTCCAAACCCTGGACCTGGTGGTTTTGCAGTTATTAAAGATATGAAACCACATATTTTAGGCGCAAAAACTTCCGGCAATATAACAACTAATATTCGCATGGAAGGATATGCAATTATTGCTGCTCTCAAGGACGCATCAGGACAGCCTTGCAAAATTCATACCGATAGTGAACTATGGATAAAAATTATCACTGAATGGTCAAATAAGTGGCGAGCAAATGGCTGGCAGAAAAAAGGTGGAATTAAAAATATTGATATAGTCAAAGAAGTCTGTGAATTATATCTAACCTCAAAAGCAGAATTAATTTGGGTACTAGGTCATAATAGCGATCCAGGCAACGAACTGGCAGATAAATATGCTAACATAGCTCGCGAACAACAATTAAACTATTAATCGTAATTAAACCAGACTCAAGAATTTCAGCCCTTAAACCACCACGATTATTAAAAGCATTTTTAAAACCTGGTTTATTAGTAAGAGAACCAGGCACTGGGCATGGTTCACATAATTCAGTCCCTTTAAATAATGCATCTCCAATTCTAAATTCTCTATCAATTAATGTGTTTAAATCAATATCTTGCGTGACGATATTCCGACGAGTTTCGGATGTTTCGAAATTAATACTTAATTTCGAGTTAGTTTCTAAAATTGCCTCTAAAGCGATAAACGTTATGTGTCGTATCTTTTGTCTAGATCTAAGACTTTGAAAACGCCCTTTACCTAAGGCATATCTGTCTCCCTCTAAACCAATCCCTGCTAGTGCGAGAATTATTGGGTGAGATACCATTGGAAGCCCTTTATCTGGGCTCGTAAAAATCTCACGTACTTTTCCATTGGGTATAGTCATAGCTATATAAAAACATAGATGAATTATTCTGTCTATTAAACTCAACCAGTAAGTAAGGTTTTATCTTAAGCACCATCTTATTTATTTTGTTGTATTATAATCATATGGACCAAAAAATAAAAAGGATAATTAGTAACATGTTGCCACAACAAAAATCTAGTGACATGACAATTGCTAAGGAAGATGTTGCAGAAGCAAGACAGTATATAAAGGATTACTGGACAAAACTCGAAAGAGAAAATAAGACGGACTCGAGTAGTTTAATTAGTCTTCCAAAACCATATTTAGTCCCATCTTATGAGGAAAGTCATAGTTTTGATTTCAATGAACTATATTATTGGGATAGTTACTTTATGATTCAAGGAATTCTCGACACGGAACATAAGGATTTAGTAATAGGTATACTTGATGATTTAATTAGCCTTTATGAAAGATTTCATATAATACCAAATGCTTCACGAACTTATTTAACCGGCAGGTCTCAACCCCCACTTCTAACAAGTTTTATCATGGATGTCTATGAAACATACAGTCTTGATAAGCAATGGTTAAAACAAAAAATGGATGTGGCTCAGAATGAGTATCAAACAGTTTGGATGGGCATAAGAAAACCAAACGAACGACTTGTTTATAATGGTCTATCTCGCTATTACGATATTAATCAATTAGATGATTTAGCTGAAGCAGAAAGTGGTTGGGACATGACACCTAGATTCAATCGAAGATCTCTTAATTTTTTACCTATTGATTTAAATAGTTTACTTTATAAATACGAAGCGGATTTTCATAAAACTGCTAAAATTCTTCACAATAATACTGACGAAAAAATTTGGTCTGAAGCCATGACTAAACGTTCTAATGCTATAAACGATTTAATGTGGGATAAAAAAAGCAATTTATTCTACGACTACAATTACACAAAGAAAAAATTAAGCCATATCGCATCACTAGCCGGATTTTACCCACTTTGGAGTGGAATGTTAGACCCTAAGCAAGCAAAAAAAATAGTAAAAAGTCTTTCATTCTTTGAATTCAAAGGAGGTTTATCAACAACAGATAATCCATCGGTCAATTTATTTACTCCTTACCAAATTCCAATGCAATGGGCATATCCAAATGGTTGGGCACCTTTGCATTTCATTATAATAAAAGGTCTACAAAATTATGGTTACAGCGATGAAGCACGCCGAATTGCCTTAAAATGGATAAAAACAAACCTAAATTGGTTTAATAAAAACCATGTTTTTCTGGAAAAATATAATGTTGTAAGACCTAACGAACCGCCTGCAAAAGGTCTTTATCCTTCACAAACTGGATTTGGTTGGACTAATTCAATTTTCGAACGTTTATGTCGAGATTTTATTGACAACTAATTTAGATTTCCATAGATTGACATTTCATAATATTTAGTATAATATATATTTTATGATTTCGAGTGGAAAAGAGAATAATACATGCTCCAACTGTCCTGTTATAGCTGGTTTAGAAGTTGCAATTGAAGAAATTGAAAGAATATGTCATCCAAATGAACTTCATATTAACTCCGATCAACATCAATCTGCTATAGGTTCAGCTAGAATGAGCATGTCATTACTTAACGGATTAGTTGAAAAATTAAATTGCGAGGGACCTATTACTGATGGCAATTTTATTACTTGCCCTCACGTTCGAACTTTATACGATACACGTCAAGTTGTGGAAGGCCCAAATACAGGAACAAATATTAGATATAAAAATATGTCTAAAACCGATGTAATACCAGATATTGGACAGTATCTATAAATTTTCAAATAATTTTCAAATTATTATCCAGCTTACTAAACCAATTATGACTAGCTAATATATAATAGAATGATGGATTATAGACCACTGGCTGATAGAATGCGCCCTGAAAAACTTAGAGATATAGAAGGTCAACATCATCTAGTTGACAGTGGTAAGATAATTCATGAAATAATTACTAACAAACAACCGACTAGTTTAATTTTATGGGGTCCTCCAGGAAGTGGTAAAACCACACTGGCTCGAATCATTGCTACGGAAACTAGGGCCGAATTTATTGAACTAAGCGCTGTCACATCTGGGAAATCAGATATTACTAAAGTTATTGCAAAAGCAGAAGAAAACCAAAGACTTGGAAAACAAACCATCTTATTTGTTGATGAAATTCATCGCTTCAATAAATCTCAACAAGATGCATTTTTACCTCATGTTGAAAATGGTACCATTAGCTTAATTGGTGCAACGACTGAAAATCCCAGTTTTGAAGTTATAAACCCTTTGCTTAGTCGTTCAAGAGTCTTAGTTTTAGAACCACTGTCAAAAGCCGACATTATTACTATTATTAAATCAGCAGCTAAAACTGAAAAGTTAAACCTAAAACGTTTACCAACTTCAAGTATAGATTTGCTTACAGAATTGTCTGGCGGGGATGCAAGAGTAGCTTTAGGTAACCTAGAGTTAGCTTTACAACTAACTCACGACAAGATTACAGCTGACGTTATAACCACTGCAGCTCAAAAGCGGTTACCAGGTTATGATAAAAAAGGTGAGAACCACTATAACGTTATAAGCGCATTTATTAAATCTATGCGAGGAAGTGATGCTAACGCTACACTTTACTATCTAGCTAGAATGTTAAATGCTGGCGAAGATCCAAAATTTATTGCTCGGCGAATGATTATATTTGCCTCGGAAGATGTAGGTTTAGCCGCTTCTGCAGCATTAAACCTGGCCGTTGCAACATTTCAAGCAGTTGAGCGAATTGGCATGCCAGAGTGTAAGTATGCATTATTTCACTGTGCAACAGTACTGGCTAAAACTAATAAATCAAGGGTCATAGCTGATGCCATGGTTAAGGCAGGGCAGGCTGCTAATCAATATCCTGACTTACCGGTTCCACTACATGTCCGGAATGCTCCAACTAAACTAATGAAAGATCTTGGCTACAATAAAGATTATAAATGGCAAGCCGGTTTTAAACCAAAAACTGGTTTTTTGCCGGATGATATATCAGGCTTAGAATTTTTCAACGAAACTACTAAAAAATAATAGAGATTAGAGAGGTAAGCTTGGGCCTAATATAGTTGGTCGTGGTTTAAATGTTAATTGGAAAACCATTTTATCTGTCGATAAAAATTCTCGCAATATATAGTCAACAGTGTAATCACGGGTTGGATGGATGGCCACAACTCCGATATTCTCTATACCGATAGCCTTACAGGTAGTCATTGCTCTAGGCAGATGATAACCTTGACTAATAAGAGTTGCACTAGTAAGTTTAAAAATAACATGCGCTCTATAACAAGAATCATAAGTATCAAAACCTGCATCGTCGACAACAATATCCTTCGAAGGCACTCCTTGGCTTAAGGCATAATTCTCCATCACTAAAGGCTCATTATGATTAACGGTGCTATTATCTCCACTCATAAGTAAGATATTAATTCGATGAGCTCTATATAGTTTTATTGCCGTATCGATGCGATGTTGAAGATATGGAGTAGGGAGACCATTTGGTAATATACCGGCTCCAAAAACAATTCCTACTTGATGAAAGGGGATATTGTTAATTGAAGTTTTAGATAAATCATATCGACTCCCTCGAGTAGAAATGACGGTATAGGCCATCGGCAAAGTAATTATAAGGATTAATAATGAAACTAAAAAAGAAACTAAAAGCTTGTGGGAAATGAAAAACTTCAATAGTTTATGAAAATATTTTCTAATCAAACGCATCCTAACATTATATAGCACTGGATATCACTATAAATTTTAAAACTTAGGATCAATTTTTTCTTCTACTCTTTTTTGATAAGTCATATTCTGATGTTTATAGGCTGCTTTATCAGCGACTGTTTGTTTGCCGCGTAAACTTCTTGGATATAAATGATAATACCTAATGACATCAACTCCGACAGCATATAAAAGAACTTTAGTTTGAAGATATATCCAGAATAATAGCCCAACAACTAATGCAAATGTACCGTAGATACTATTTAAACCCTTAAGCTCATGAACCATAATTAGAGTACCAAGGGTTTGGAAAATCTGTAATCCTAGTGCTGTCAACAAGGCACTAACTAAAATTTGTTTAATTTTAACAGTACCAGCAATTGAAAATTTAAAAACAAAAGTAAATGTGAGCCACAATAGTAGAAAACTAGCCACTAGAGTCAGTAGTCTATCGAAAACTGCATTTCCGGGGATTGCAGTATAGCCTGATACTACTGATGAGATGAGTAGCCCTATACCTCCGAAGATCATAATACTAAAACTTCTTACCAAATTATTTATAAAAGATGGATTTTTATAGTGTGGAACGTACCAAATTGAACTAAGCGAGTATTGGAGTACATTAGCTACACCTCTTGCGCCATAAAACGTTATTATAAGGCTCACAATTAATGCGATACCCGTTTGTTTAGGACTATGAATAGAATATTGAAGTTGGGACCCAATAATCGGGAAGTAATGCGCCGCACTACCAACTATTTTGTTTTTAAGGTACGAGTTATTGCCTAGAATTAATTTAGTTAGACTTGTTAAAACAATTAACATTGGGAAAAGGGATAAAAAACTATAATAAGTGATAACTGCCGTCAAATATCCGCCGTTATCTTGACTATTTTTCTTGATAATAGAATAAATAAAACCCGGCACAATGTGCTTTCGCTGATAGTCATCTACTTTGTCAAGCATTTTATCGATTTGTTTCATTAACAAGTAGTATAAACTATCTTCCAATTAACAGTAATCTATTTCTAAGCCACAAAGCTACCTATAGATAGATTAAAGACAAACATTGCTTTTAGGCTATAATAAAAAAAATGGCTAACCTACCAATCATTGCAGTTATACCCAATTACAATATGGCAACTCAACTTGAGAAATTGTTGCCCACTCTAATTAATCAAGGCTATCAAACAATTTATGTACTTGATGACTGTTCGACTGATAATTCAGAAGAAATTGTGAGAAGATTTAAATACGATGGCGTAGTATTTGTTTCCAACAATATAAATATAGGCGCTGGACCAAATCGTAATCGAATTATGAAGTATGAAAAATACTGTATAGCTCACTTTCTAGATGCAGATATGGAGTTAATAGATAAAAATCAAACTATTGAAGATATAAAAGATTCATTCAAGAGACATCCTGATGCATCTGTTATTGGTTTTCGAGTACTCAACCCTAATATGACTCAGTTCGAGTGGAATTTTGGCCCCATAAGACAATTTAAAGATTCGTTAATCTGGCATTCTTGGAATATTAAAAATCACTCAAAGATAGAGTTATTAAATTTATTTTTAACAAAAATATTTAATAGACAGTGGCAAAATTGGTGGACCTATATGCACCCGACTGATGCAAAGATAGAACATCAAGTAGGAGTTGTAGTCGAGTGCAATATGGCGGTGAACTTATCTGATTTTAACGAAGTTCAAGGGTTCGAGAACAAATTAAGATTTCATGAAATTCATGCTCTAGCCTTAAAACTAAGATCAATTGATAAAACTATTTGGTATGTACCAAAAGTAGAAGCAATTAAACACGATGGCATAGAGGTTAGATCAAACCGTAAAAGAGAAATTCGTCTTGCTACTTTAATGTTAGATTTTAAAAGAATAACTGGCCAATTCAAATTAAAATAAATATTTTTAAAATAGATTAGTTATATCGCATTTTTATTGCAGCTAAGACCATTTTTATTCCGTCGGAAGCTATTCTAATATGTGAATTTCCAACTGCATGAAATGACTCAGTAGGTACTACTAATTCATTAACATAAAGCTTCATTCTTGCTGCATGATACAATAACTGACGGTCCCAGGCATACCCATTAATATTTAAAAAAGGTAGCAATGCATTCGCTGCCTCTTCACTCAAGGCTTTAGCTCCTCCCTGAACATCATTAACACCTGTGGGAGTAATTAATTCTAATAAACTCGCTAAACCAGTATGACCTATTCGTCTAGATAACGATTCATGACTTTCCTTATCAATCCTGGTAGCTACCGCAATATCATTACCGTCCTCAATATTTTGAATCAATTTCAGAACAAACGAAGGTGAGTAGGAACCATCTGCATCAGTAAATGCCCTAATACCACTTGTTTCTTTCAGACCTAGTGTAAGTGATGCTCCTTTGCCTTTATTTTTCCCATCTAAATGAGAAATATAAGGTAAGCCATACTCATCTACTATTTTAGTAGTTTCATCACTTGAACCATCATTAACTATTACAACTCTTAAATCATGATTTACATCTACAATTTTTCCCCAGTCACTAAGGTGGTCACTAAAAGCAACTCTTCGTTCTTTTGAAGTTGCCTCATTATATGCCGGTATAATAACAGATACTCGTGTAGGTGTTTTAGTTGTATTAATTGAAAACTTATCAAGTTCTAACATAAAAACTTTCTAGATACTATAATACAACTTTATCTTATACTTGTCAACTATAATATTGATTTATAGACCAAACAGAATAATTAATAAAAATCACGAATTATAATCTATAATTAATTAAAATGTTGAAGACTAAACCAATTATTAGTGATATTGAAAAAACCGATGGTATACGTATGTCAGTCATGAGCAGACATACATTGAATGATGGCATAACACCTAATTTGAATATCTTACCTCAACACTATAATCTTTGGCTACCTAGTCTTGCACCACCAGCTAAGCTACTAGGTGATTATTATAAAAGAGGGTTGAGCTGGGATGATTTTTCAAATAGGTTTCTTGATTTTACTCATACAAAAAATACAGAATCAACTATCACATTAATAGGAACAAGTGCGCTTAGAATCAATGTAACTTTGTTATGTATAGAAGATAACCTCGACAGATGCCATAGAAGCTTACTAGCAAAAAGATTTAAAGAACTTATCCCAAATCTCGATATGGACTTAAAGTAAACAAAAAAATAATAATTAAATATAGATTGAGTTGTATTTTTACTAGTGGATTTTAAAAGTACGCAATAACTTTATTGAAGAGATCAATGAGTTCAAAGATATTTAAATATACCCAATTTTGTATAAATTTATAGACAGAATTTAAAGGAACAATTCGATCAATTAAATATAATGTCTTTAATTATTTGGCATTTTCTACAATATCTTGGAAATATCTAAAGAAGTTCTTCTAAAATTAAAAATTGTAATGCTAAACTAATAATATGCCTATAGCTAATCGAAAGATACAATCCAAAGTTAAAATCTTAATAGCTCTCACCATATTTGGTAGCGCATTTGGATATGTTGAGGCAACAGTCGTTTTCTATTTAAGATATCTGATAAATTTCCACACAAATTATAATGTTTCTAACTATAAAGTTCTGCTTAACCTTGGATTTATTACATTCATCTCTCCTGTGCATAGCTTATTAGTGAACAATCGAATTAGTACTGCGGAAGTCTTTAGAGAAGCAGCAACCATAATAATGTTAATAGCAATTTCATACCTTGCTGGTTCGAACAAGAAACAAAGATTTGGCGCTTTCTTAGTTAGTTTTGCTGCATGGGATATTATGTATTATGTTTTTCTAAAAATTCTTGATAGTTGGCCAAATAGCTTATTCACAAAAGATATATTCTTTTTAATTCCTGTACCATGGTTAGGCCCTATAATTACTCCGATAATCATTTCAACTATTATGTTTATAGTTGGGTGTTGGCTCTACATAAAACCAATCACAATGAAATAAAATAATCTAAGAATGTTACTATTAACATTAATGAGATCAAAGATAATAATTGTTGATAGGGATGATGGTATCATCGGATCTAAATTAAGAGGAACACTTAATTATGAAGATATTTATAGGGTTTCAGCCTTATGGTTAACAGACAGTTTATCTGGAGATATACTACTAGCTCAACGTAAGTGGACTAAAGTCAACGATCCCGGTAAATGGTCAGCAGCTGTCTCAGGGACTAATGACATTTGAGAAACTTATGAAAGTAATATAATTAAAGAAGCTACGGAAGAAATTGGACTGTATGATTTAAAATTAACACTTGGCCCTAAACAATATATCGATGATGGTAAACATAGGTATTTTTGTCAGTGGTTTTTATCAAATATTGATAAAAATAAGGCAAAATTTGTTATTCAAGAAGAAGAAGTTGAAGGCGTTAAGTGGGTCTCACTAAACGAATTAATAAATAACGTTGACCAGTATCCTGACGATTATTCACCGTCGACTAAAAAAAGCTTAGGAGTTCTTAACCTACTTTAAGATATATAAAAAGCATACGCAACTTAAATAAAGACTACTAATTAGTTTTCGAAAATTGATTAAATATAATTTATCTTATATTATAACTTTTACAATGTCAGAAATAATTAAACAACGACCTAATATTTTAGATTATCAAACTTTTGTGGCTAGTAGCAGAACTAAAGGTATCGATGACGAAAACTGGAAAAATATTTATTCTACTCTACTTAAAGATGAGTTGCTTGAAGTCTTTTATCAACACGG
>JAJYCU010000005.1 GCA_021778165.1 bacterium
CTACTCCGCCATAAGACACCACCAGATGGTTTACTGACATCAAAGCTCTATGATGAAACTTGTTTTTACCATGCGTTCTTAAAAGATCTTAGGAGTTGCGAGAGGGAAGTTATAATTGAAAGTCCATATATGACCAACAGAAGAGTTGAGGTATTTATCCCAATACTGAGAAGATTAGTCAAAAAGGGAGTTAAGGTTAGGATCAATACCCGCTATCCCGGTCATCACGATAAACTACTGCGGATACAAGCTTATCAGGCTACCAAGAAGCTCCAACATATCGGAGTTAGGGTTAAATACTTTAACGACTATAACCACCGTAAGATCTGCGTAGTCGACGGTCGAATCCTATGGGAGGGAAGTCTTAATATTCTCTCACAATGCCGAAGCAAGGAAATAATGAGAAGAATCGAGTCTGAAGAGTTAACTAATCAGATGATTAAGTTTTTAGGTCTTAAAAGGTTCTTTTGGTAGACTAGAGATAATTATGACAAAAGAATATGAAATCAACGAAGAAGATATTGCAAAGGTTCTAAACTATTTAAAGTTAACCGACCCCACTCATGCATCCCGCGATATGGCGATTGCGGTACTCAGCTATACGCACTCAACCCTGAATGAAATGTCTTTTGATAACCCTGAGCAATTAGAACAGGTTATCGAAGATATGAAAAAGAAATAGTTAGAAGTCTAGAACGTCTGAGGATTTTATATTCAAAGCTTTAATTATATTCTTCATATTCCCAACAGAAAGTTTAATCTCTCCACGTTCAAGTTTTGCATAGTAGTTTGAGTTTATGCCTGCTTTTTCAGCCAGGGAAGATTGAGTTAGACCTTTTTTGAGTCTGGCTTGTTTGATCTTTCCCATAATTCGAAGGCTGGTTTTATCTGTCATATATTTGTATTGTAGCATTTAATAAAAATTGCCATAAAAAACCATTGATGTTATTTGCCGACCCCTTTATATAGTATGTCTTCCTTCTTAATTGCTTCAGCATCTAGGCAGTTTCGCCCATCATATATATATCGAACTTTAGAGTTTGACTTAGTAATCAGGCCTTTTACTAGATACTCATCGTGCGCACATCCAATGACTACTATATCTACATCTTTTAAGATGCTTTTTAAATCAGTAACTATTTCAGCACCAGGGACGATAGAAGAATTTAATTTTACATATTGATCATGAACGAAAAGCTTCTTAGCCTCTCTGGATAGAATATATCCCATTTCAACTGCCGGTGAACGACGTAGATCATTCACGTTGGGCTTATAAGCCAAACCAAGTAAAAGAACATTGAGATTCTTTAGTTTTTCATCATTTTTATTAACCATTTCAGATAATTGATCAACAGCATAATACGGCATCTTGTCATTGACTTCCGATGCGTCATCTAGAAACTTAGTGTCAACACCATACTCTCTCGCGTTTTTGATTACAAAATGAATGTCCTCAGGAATGCAGTGTCCACCCGGACCGATACCTGGTTTAGCAAGGCTTAATCCAAACTGATCAACTTTAGACTGAAGCCCACGTAAAACATTATCAATATTCATACCAACGGCATCGCATATGATTGCCGCGCTATTGGCTAGAGCTATCATTACGTTTCTGTGGCTATTCTCCCAAGATTTAACAAATTCAGCTTCTTCGGTAGAATCTAGTTTAACAATTTCGGCATCAATAATTGAACTGTAGAATTCAATGGCTTTTTGACTACAGTCTTTTGTAATACCACCGACTACTCTGTTTAAATTACCAACATATAACTTTTGATTTCCTGGGTCAATTCTTTCCGGACAGTATGCTAAATTAAAGTCTCTACCTACTTTTAGACCTGTACTGGACTCTAATATATCCAAGACGATTCTCCTAGTAACTCCAGGGCTGACTGTGCTCTCAAGCAATATTAATTGACCTGTTTTGAGAATCGTAGCAACACTACGAGCAGCATCTTCAACTATAGTAAGATCTGGTATTTTGTTTGCAGTTGGAGTAGGTACGCATATTACGACTACATCTACGTTTGATAGTTCAGATAGTTCAGATGTTGCATGGAATAAACTACTCGAAACAGAAACAAAAGCATTACTAAAGCGTTCATCATTAACGAATGGATTGATGCGCTCATTAATATTTTTAACTATCAAAGAGTCAATGTCATAACCGATAACTTTATATCCTTTTTGAGCTGACTGTATGGCTAGGGGAAGACCTACATACCCTAAACCGATTATTCCTACGGACTTCATAATAACTCCTGTAATGTACGCTTATGTTATAACATTCTTTTGCTGTTATGTCTATTATTGGTAATCCTTGTTTCGGAAATGGCTAACAAACATAAGTATATGACAATGACCATCTATTCGTATATCGACTTACAAATAACGGCAAAGGCGACTATCCCTTAACAGCAAGTAAATAGATTAATATATTATGCTTGCATATAATGCTTGCTTGTTATATTATGTAAGTATATATAGTAAGCATGGAGAATATATGACAAATAAATATTCAAAAATGGGTAAAGCCAGAGCAAATTCACTCAGTGGATCTCAAAGGTCAGAAATAGCACGAAATGCAGCAAGAGAACGTTGGGATAGCACAATTCCACTTGCTATGAATGAGGGAGAAATTAAACTGGGAAATTTAAGTTTAAGCTGCGTAGTTTTGCCTGATGAAACAAGAGTAATAAGTCAGGCTGCATTTTTAGGTGCAATAGGTCGTGGACGCTCACTAAGAGGAGGAACCGGTATTTCACATACTACCGGCGAAATTCCTACTTTTCTTCAAATTGAGGCATTTAAACCCTATTTAACAGAGATAGAAAGTATGCCGGCGAAACCAATAATTTTTAGAACAAAAAGTGGAAATAGAGCAATTGGATATAACGCCCTACTATTGCCTAAGGTAGCAGAGCTTTACTTAAAGCTCCGTGATGACATGATAAAAAATCGAGGCAGTATACCAAAAAGATATGAGCCCTATATCACAGCTTCAGATATATTAATTCGTGGCTTGGCTGATATTGGAATAATTGCTTTAGTGGATGAAGCAACAGGTTATCAAAGCGAGAGGGCTAAAGACGCACTTTCGAAAATTTTAGAAAAGTTTATAGCAAAAGAATTGAGACCTTGGGTAAAAACTTTTCCTGATGATTTTTATGAAAATATGTACAGATTACGTGGTCTAGATTTTATAAAGGATTATCATAAACACCCACAATATTTTGGCACAATTACAAATGATATAGTTTATGAAAGATTAGCACCAAGCGTTCTGAATGAATTAAAAAAAATAACACCTAAAGATAATAAGGGTCGCCTCAAGTATCAATTGCATCGTAGATTAACAGAAGACGTCGGACACCCGAAATTAAGAGAACACCTTGCTTCTGTAATAACTTTGATGAAGATTAGTGGCGATTATGATGGATTCCATAGCCTACTAAATAGTGTACACCCCAAGTACAACGATAATTTAGAGCTACCTCTTGGAGATAAAATTAAAAATATACAATAAAGTACATCATCAACAGATATGAAAATCCTCTTGACAGCAAGTATTTTTAGGAATATAATTAAGCCTATTAGATATACATTTAAGCAGTTCAAGACCGAATATCCTGACGATAAAGCCTGCTTAAGAAGTGTATTAGAGAATAGGTTTGGTGATACCTGTCCTAAGTGTGGAACTGTTGGTACTAAGTTCTATCCTATTACTGGTAGAAAAGGTTTTTCTTGTTTAAGTTGTAGGGGTCAAATCTACCCTCTAGCAGACACAATATTCCGCAAGAGTGAAACTAGCCTATGGAACTGGTTCTATGCCATATACCTATTCTCTGTGGCTAAAAACGGAGTATCAGCTAAAGAACTAGAGAGACACTTAGGTGTTACATACAAGACTGCTTGGCGTATGTGTAAACAAATTAGATTATTAATGCAACAAGATGATACAAAATTAACAGGAGTAGTAGAAGCAGATGAAACATATATCGGTGGTAGATACAAAGGTCAAGAGAAAAAGTTCGACAACAAAACGCCGATTCTTGGAGTTGTTGAAAAAGGCGGTTCAGCAAAAGCCCAAGTAACTGATTGGGCTTCAACTGCTAGAGCGAAAACGTTCTTAAATGCTAACTTAGAACAAGGTATAGAGTTACAAACTGATGAATCGAGAATCTATATTTGGAGTAATAAAGAATATAATCATAGGTCAATTAACCACTCGGATAAGGAATTCGCTAGAGGAAGTGTTAATACTAATACTATCGAGGGATTCTGGGGACAGTTAAAAAGGTCTATTTCGGGAACTTACCATATGGTTTCGCCGAAGTATTTACAGTCTTATGTGAACGAGTTTGCTTTTCGTTATAACTATCGAGCTGTGGCCGTTTGCTCGATTCTTTTGGAATTGGCCGTGAAGCCCGTTTAATTAGTTGTTTGAATAGTTTTTTACTCATTTACTAATTGAAATTATAACACTAATTATAGCTGCCAATCCTGTTAGTATTGATAATAATACCGAATACTTTTTACCTGCTACTACTATGAATCCCAGCCCATGCATCTCGATTAAGTCACGCCCAGATGCAGCTATTCTAAGGTTCTTTGTATTCTGAATAACTGACATTTCTATAAAGCTTCGCTCAATAGCATGATTGCGTATATTTTTGATTTCATCATCCGAAAAGGGTTTTAAGAAATACTTCTTTTTTTTGCCCGCATACATTGCTCGACAAAATGTCTCTAATGCGTACTTTTTGTTCTTTTTAGTTTGTTTATTAATAAAAACCGTATATCTATATATTCGCCATAGTTCCATAAATTTAATTATACACTTATTCATGGGATGCCTTATTTGCTGTCATGGGATAGTCTCCACGGCAAATCGTGGCTACTTCTGTAAAAATATATTATAATATTCATAATTCAAAGCCTAAAAAGCTGGTAATTATATCTATATGGAAAATGACGAACAACTAATTTTGTTAACTAAAATTATCGATCTATTGGGAGATCAAATTGATGGCGATATTAAGATTCCAAATGAAGGTATAAGTACGGCAAATTACTTCGTTAAAACTAAGAAATATAAAGAGCTAGTTATCAGAGTTAGGGAAGCCGAAGATTCAACCATTAGTTTTGAAGCCAGAGTTTTAAATTTTCTAAAAGATAAGCCTATAAATGTGCCCAAAATAGTTTCATTTAGCGATGGGACAATTGAGAGGGTGATTGGTAATAAAAGAGTGTTGGCCTATATACCAATTAAGGGAAAGACAGTTAGCACTGCTGAGCTTAGTAATACCCAGATAACTATAGAAGCCAGCCAACTTCTGGCTAAGCTTATTAACTATAATTCGATGTATACTCCTGACGGCGGCGAACCCACCGGTGATATAGATTACGTAAAAAAGATTTATTTAAACTTCATCAATGATCACAGCCAATTTAAATCAAGTCAATTCTTTAGTGATGCTCTGCCAATTATTGAAGATCCTAAATTTAATGATTTATTGTCCAACACACCAAAGGGAATCGTCCATGCCGATTATTTCTATGAGAATATAATTCAAGATCAAAATAATCACGTTGTCGGCGTAATTGATTTTGGTGACGCATATTTCGGATGCGTGCTCAACGATATCGTTATTGGGTCAATGGAATTCTCGGTATTAGAAAAAAATGAAGTTTGGGACAAAAATTTGTTTGAGTTATTTTTAACGCAACAGCGAACATGGTTAATAGAAAATAAGATAGATTTCGAGTTATTTATGAATGTTCTGCTAATGAACTGCCTAAGATTCGCTATCTATACTCTTGGTTTTGAGCTAGAAGAAAATCCTAAATCGAAAATCGAAAATAATAGATATGTAAAAAGATTTTATAGCTTCAACGGCAGATATCATCAAGATATAAATGAAATATATAATCGTCTGACTAATTAGATATATGATTAAAGATTCAAAGATACTAATTACCGGCGGATTGGGTTTCCTTGGTGGAAATTTAGCAGATAAACTTTCAGACGTAAATTTAAGTAATCAGATTGTTATCTTGGATAATAATACCAGTCAAAAAACTACCGGTAGCCAACTAAAACTTGATGAAAAATTAAATATCAAAATTATTCATGAATCGATCCTATCGCCAATCCTAGAAACGATAGGGCTAGACTTTGATTACATAATTCATTCGGCAGGATTCTTAGGAATAGATAAAGTCCAGGATGAACAATTGCTAAATTTAGACGTAAACATACTTGGTAGTCGAAATATATTTAAGTTTGCGACTAAACAAAATAAGTTGAAGATGTTAGTCACTTTTAGCACTAGCGAGATATACGGAGTGAATTCTGATTTATCCGCAGAAACAGACGATAGTGTCATAAAGACCATCGGTAAAAGGTGGACATACGCAACCAGTAAATTAGCCTCAGAATATTACTTGAAAGCCTTTGTTCAAGAACATGCTCTAAAAGCCAACATAATCAGACCCTTTAACGTATACGGGGCATATAGATATGGCTCAAACGCTATGACATCAATGATTCATAAAGCGATAAATAATGAAGATATTTTGATCTCCGGAGATGGCAGCCAAATTAGAGCGTGGTGTAATATTCAAGACTTCGTTAGCGGCGTGTTATCACTCCTAAGCAAAGACAATATTAATAACGAAGCGTTCAATATTGGAGATGATAGATCTGCGATATCGATACTTGAATTAGCAGAGCTAATAGTTAAGGTTTTAGATTCGAAATCAAAAATAGTTATACTTGGAAACAATATCGAGGATGTAAAAACTAGAAGGCCAGACATAACCAAGGCCAAACAGCTATTAGACTATAATCCCAAAGTTGATCTTAGCAAAGGGATTAGCGAAGTTGCAGGCTGGATCAGAAAAGACTCTAGGTAATAATGCTATGAGTAAAAATAATCAATTATTGGATTATCAGGATCAAATCAATCTACTTAGAAAGCTGATTGAACTACACCCAATTTATGGTGCTGGAAGTCAAAAAGAATCTATAGATATTATTGAGGAAATACTTCTTCAAAACAGTTGGAACGATATATATAGAGATGTATTTAAATCCAAAGAACTTATTAACGACAAGGGTTACGTTAGTATTAAAGATTTCTCAGAAGAATTTAAAAATGATACAGAATTAGAAAAAATAAATCTTATATCAATTTTGGATAGTGGCTTCGATGGGCCAACAGTTATTCTAAATGGACACTATGATGTCGATATAGTTTCAAACCCACATCTATGGGAACATCGGGACGGATGGAAGAAAGCCAATATTATCGACAATAAGCTTTACGGAAGAGGTTCTAGTGATATGCTAGCTGGTCTGACTTCTATGCTTTATGTCGCTAATAGTTTTACCAAAAAACAAAAACAGTGGGGAGGTAGGATAATCTTTTGTGCTGTAACCGACGAGGAGCTGGGGGGTAATGGATCATTGCATGCCTTAAAAGTATTGGCTAAAAAGGGCTATCTTAATAATCCGGACGATTGCTTCGTTATCATAGCCGAACCTAGCGACAATATAATCGGCACAGAGTCACTGGGGTTTATTCATTTTAAAATCGTGATAAAAGGAAAGTCCGTACACATGGGGGTAGCGAACCAGAAAGATAACGCTATCTACAAAACTTACGAAATAATTGAAAACTTTAAAACAATAATCACCCACGCAACTGAATCATTTGGTAATACGGCCAAACAATCTATTAAGTATAATTTCGGAATCATTAATGGCGGCAAAGACGCGGCTATCCCGATCGGAGAGATCAGCCTTGAAGGTGCAATTTTCCATCCCGAGGATATTTCGATCGATAAATTGAAGGTAAATCTTAGGCATGAAATTAACAAATTTAACTCTGATGCATTAATTGATTTTTCGGATTTTGGTTTTAGCGGATTTAAATCTAGCCAGAATAAACTCTCAAGAATATTATTAGACACTCGAGTATCAGGTGATATAAAAGAAGGTTTATTTCCAAGTCCATGTGATGCCCGATTATTTAATCTATACGGAATTAGCAATGTAGTCGTTTACGGTCCGGGCTCATTATCTCAGGCCCATTCCGAGAACGAGTATATTACTCTAGAATCAATCAAATCCTACAATGAGCATTTAGAGAAGGCTCTTGATATCTTATTAGCTAAATAATATATAAATTATGGATACTAGATTTCCACCTCAACCTAAAAGAATCAAAGTACCCTTGTATCCCCAATTAGGAAAATTGATACCAGCCTCAGTGCTTAATAAAAATAACAGTTTGATGGATTTGATGTCTCAGATATTAGGTATGAATAAAGATAAGATTATTCTGGCGAATTCAGCTTCTGATGCTCTATATGAGTTTCTTAGAATAGTCAGAGTAGACCGGAATAAAAAACTACTGGTTGGCATGCCATCATTTAATTGTATTGACGTGGCTGAAGCCGTGGTAGCTGCCGGATGTACCCCAGTCTTTACCGATATCGATAAGTCATTAATGATGACCGAGAAAAATATAGATTTTATGATAGCTCAAAAATGTGAATATTTTATATGGCCTAATTTCTTTGGGGCTAGACATAGAGACAGAATGTTTGCAGAAAAACTTATCAAAAATAATATCAAAATAATACTGGACGAAGCTCAATCATTCCCGTTTTACTATGATGAGATTAAGCCATTCGTAGATAAATATGCCCATCTGGTGCTAATCTCATTTGGCCATAGTAAACCTATATCTGGGGTTGGTGGTGGAGCTATTTTTATGAACCAACCAAATACTAGTTTTCAGAAAATGAAAGGTTATCCAGAAGAAAGTAGAAATGAAGCTTATTTCAACTTAGTTAAAAAAGTTATGAAACAAAGAATAAATTGGCGAAGTCCACGGATTGCCAAAAAATTAGCAATAAATCCTAAAAGAGAAAAGAAGTTAGAAGTATTGCTCAATCAAAGAATAGGCAAAAAGAAATATGATCCAATTAGCCGATATCAGTCTCAGGTTGCCTATAAAAATCTAAAAACTATTAATTCGAAAAAATTCATACAATCCTATTCAATGAGATATGAAAAACTAAATAAACTTTTAAAATCAAAAGAGGGTAGTGTTGGACTAAACTATCTCAACCAGGTCATTGGAGAACCGGCATCTATTGCTTTATCCTTAGACCCAAATCGAAGGTATGAAATCTTTACGCGTTTCTCGAATCAATCTATTGAAACAACCTGGTATTATTATCCGATTAGCTTACTGGATAAATATAGAAAATACCCATGTGAGACTATTATTAATACCATTGGAATATCTTCGAGTATTATCATTATTCCATTTAGATGGCAGCATAGTAACAGACAAATAAATAGATTAATAGATTCTCTAAAAGTAATCCTGTAGATGGAGCGGTATATATTATGAAAATAAATCTACTTAATAAAACTGAATGGTCAATGAAATTGAAGCTCAGTCCGTATCGAACCGTATTTCATGAATATTGGTGGGGTAAATTTACCACTGAATATTTAGGAGGTGAATTCTTCCCAATTTTAGTAGAAGATGAAAACAGGCAGTGGCTACTACCTTGTTATATAGGTAAGCCATGGTCCGAGAATGATCAGGTAAGTATTGGCGGTATAGGTTATGGTGGACCGCTGCCATTGTATGAAATTAATAGTCCTGCGATAGAAGGGAATAGAGTGTCCGAGATACTGCCAGAGATTGCACAGTATTTTAAAAAGAACTCTATCAAAGCAACCCTATATTCGGATAAATCTTGGAGCTTAATTGAAGACAACAGATTCCAGATGTCTTCCACAGTAAAAATTCCATTAATAAGGTCTAAGGATTATATGTTTGAGAATATACTCACCGGGAATGTCAGGACAGCAATCAGGAAAGCACATAAGAGTGATGTAGTTGTCCGGGGAATTAATAGTTCTGAAGATGAACTGGCTCAATCATACAATCTATTGATAGATACCCAGAAACGAGTCAATTCAAAATACGTCACGGATCGAAAATTATTTATGTCATTAGCCCAAAACAATAATTACCAAAAATCAAAATGTTTTGTAGCAATTAAAGATAGTCGCATATTAGCTACCACTATTTTGGTCTGGAATGATTTAGAGGCCTTTCACTTATTCCATGGATGGGACAAAAATTATGATAGTCTATGCGCTAACCAATCCATCCTATGGGAAATGATAAATTTTGCGAAAGATGAAAAATTGGAATCTTTCAATATGGGTGAATCTCATAGCGAAAACCTACTTAGAGCTAAATTAAGATGGGGTGGAAGGGTTGAGCTAGTGCCGAGAATATCGTTATATATTTGATAGAGTAGCTTCAGCCCAATTTATCATCTTGAGTCCATTTTCCCTCACATAATAATCGTTTTCTTGTATCTCAAAATTAACGATAGTTTCTGAATTAGATAATTTATTGATTTGAAGCAATATGTTAGTATAAACCGTTTCCGGCATCGAACCATTCATAGGCAGCATTCCATCAAAATATCCTAATTCCTCTTGGGGGATATTTAAGCCTTTGTACGCAGCAAAATGCCAGTGAGCTATTCTTTCGCCTAGACGCTGAAAATCGTATAAATCTACATCTTGATAATTTAAAATTGCGGCTTTAGGCAGCAATCCTTGCTTAACTGCTTCCAGGTAACCAAGGGTACTGGTAGAATGACAGACGTCCCAGACAACTTTTACTTTTTCATCAAGATTAGAAAAGTCTTTTGAGTAGCAGAACATAGGATCTAGATCATTTCCTTCATTACCGATAACAGGCATATTTTCTAAACCCAACCAGGTTCTTGTTGGATCTTGTCCATTAACTACATCTGATAATTTTTCACAAACCCTATCCCTCTGCTCGTCCATGTTTAGTTTTATCCACTCGTTACTAGACAAAATTTTATTCGAATGTACGACTACTCCGTCTAGGCCGATATCAGAGGCTCTTTTAAAAGTTTCTTGAAGCCTACTGTATACAAATTTATCATCAACATATTCAGAGCCATTCATTGGAAAATGATAGGTAACATTGTAGGGGCCGTAAATATCTACAGCTTTTTTTACATTCCTCCAAATCTTATCCCAATTTTGCTTATCTAAGTCAGACCTAACAAAACTTATCGCCTCGACCGCATCAATGCCATAAATATTCTTGTCGGGTAATTGTTTGAGATCACTTGCTAGAAACGATAGTGATAATTTCATGCTAAATATTGAGGAAATTATTTATCTCACCTATAACGTAATCTTGGTCCTCCAAAGATAGAGTAGGGAACATTGGAATACTCAAACATCCAGCATAATAATTCTCAGTATTAGTCAGCGGAGAATCACTTGCATTAAAATATTTAGCGTAAGCTGGCTGCATGTGAAGTGGTACATAGTGAACCTGGGCATAGATACCTTTTGACTTCAGATAATCATACATGCCTTTACGATTTTTAACCTGGGTAGTATATAGGTGATAGGCATTAAGACCATTTGGTATATTCGATTGTAATTTTATATTTTTATTATTTTCAAAAGCTTTAGTATACCTATCGGCTAATCGTCTTCTATTAGATAAATTTTCATTAATTCGAGACAGCTGGCTATTTCCAAGAGATGCATTAATATCACTCATTCTATAGTTATAGCCAACATCATCTATTTCGTAATACCAACCTTCTTCACTAGATTGCTGTTTCGACCTATCCATATTATGTGATCGGGATAATTTAATTTTTTCGTATAGCTTAGGATTATTAGTTGTAATCATGCCTCCTTCGCCAGTAGTAATATGTTTAGCGGGATGAAATGAAAAAACTGTTATATCCGAATATTTTGCATTACCAACTAAATCATCATTAAGCACTCCGCCTAATGAGTGAGCCGCGTCTTCAATTAGCCAAAGTTTGTATTTATCACAAATCGTTTTTAGTTTTATGACATCTGATGGGAGCCCGGCATAATCAACTGTAATAATCCCGGCATATTTATCTGGATTTTGAAGTAATCTTTTTTCGATTATATTAATATCCATTAGCAACGTTTGTGGATCTATATCAATAAATTCTATATTTCCACCACTATAGAGTACGGCATTAGCCGTGGCTGCAAACGTTAAGGAAGGGAGTAAAACAAATTTATCTTTTGGAATACCTAATGCTTTTACGGCCAGGTGCAACCCAGCAGTTCCGCTCGAAACCGATAATGCGTATTCTGATTGGACATATTTTCTAAAATTCTCTTCAAACAGAACTACATTTTCACCACCAGTTAAGAAACCAGACTTAAGAACAC
>JAJYCU010000006.1:0-4820 GCA_021778165.1 bacterium
AGAACCTTAAGGCCGCTGTTGTTATCAGCCGAAAGGTTGCTAAAAGTGCCGTTAAGAGAAACCGAATCAGACGAAGAATCTACGAGGTAGTTAGAAAAAACTTCCTACCACTCGATCTTAAACATAACCTCATATTTATGGTTTACTCAGAGGACATAAACTTACTTAGCCACGATGAATTAGTTGACCGACTAGACGGTCTGATGAAAAAAGCCGGTCTGATGTAGTTAGTTTTAGTCTGTTTATAAGAGGATTTGTGTTAAAATAGACTAAATTAATCTAAATATATTTACTTCATGTTTACGACTTTCATAGTTAAACCTATTTTTAATTTGCTAGTTTTTATTTATGCCGTTTTACCCGGTCATAACTTTGGTTTAGCTTTAATTATTTTTACCATTGTCGTTAGAATTTTGCTTTGGCCACTAGTCAAAAAGCAACTGCATCAAGCTAAGGCTATGCAAAAACTCCAACCTGAGATTAAAAAGATTAAACAAGAAGCCAAAGGCAATCGAACCAAAGAATCTCAGATGTTGATGGAACTCTACAAGGAGAGGGGAATTAATCCTCTCGGTACTTTTCCAACCCTGATTATTCAGTTCATTGTTTTGATTGGTCTATATAGCGGACTGAGAGAAATTATTGCTAATGCTCACAATATAGTTAGTTTCTCGTACCCATTCTTACAAAATTTGTCGTTCATGAAAGGGCTAGCTCATAACATCCACCTTTTTGACAATACCTTATTTGGCGTAGTTGATCTTTCTAGAAGCGCCCTTGGCCCTAAAGGTCTTTATTGGCCGGCCATGATTATTGTAGTTGGTAGTGCCATTTCTCAGTACTACACATCAAAGCAGTTGATGCCTTCAAGCAAAGACTCCAGAAGCCTCAGGTCTATTCTTAAAGATGCTGGTGGTGGCAAACAAGCCGACCAGTCCGAAGTCAGCGCAGCGGTAGGTAAGAGCACTAGGTATTTACTCCCAGTCATGATTTTTCTTTTTACGGTCAATCTAGCATCGGCCCTTAGTCTTTATTGGTTTGTCGGTGGAGTTGTTGCTTACATTCAACAAGCCTACGCCTTAAGAGAAGATGAACAAGAACTCGAGGAAATTGCCGATAAACCATCAAAAGATGTAGACTCAATACCAGAAGCCGAGATAGTTGAAGATAAGACTAAAAAACCTACCCCAAAGCCAAAAAATAAAAAGAAAAGGAAGAAACGATGAAAGACTCTATCAATGAAGCCGCTCTTTATTCTCAAAAATTCCTGGAAGATATTTTGTCGTTTTTTGGACTTAACATAACTGTTTCTTCAACAATTGACGATGAAGTAATTCAATTATCAATCCCAAGCAGTAGTATGAATGGTTTTTTGATTGGTCAAAACGGCGAAAACATGAGAGCCTTCCAGTTCCTTTTAATGATGGCTTTGAAGAATCAGGAATTTGAACATTTTAGAGTTAGTCTAGACATTGCTAATTACAAGAAACACCGCGCCGATAGGTTAAAAGAAAAAGCCGAAACATGGGTTAAGCAAGTTCAGGAAACTAAGCAGGCAATGGATCTTGAGCCAATGAACCCAGCCGATCGAAGAATAGTCCACCAACTAGCTGCTGAGTATAGTCTATCTAGTGAATCCGTCGGATTTGGCAGAGACAGACACATCGTTCTTAAACCTCTCGAAGAAACCACTGAGGCCAAAGAAGAACCAGAAAAATCAGCTAAAAAGACCACTAAAGCCAAAAAATCAGCCGAGTAGTTTGTTATAAATATCAAGAGTTTGGCGAGCCATTTTTTCCCAAGAGTATTTTTTGACCTGAGTAAAACCAAGTTTAATTAATTTATCTCGGTAGTTGTTATTGGAAAGCACTTTATTAATCGCACTGCTCATATCTTCAATATTTAGTGGATCAAAATAGGCAGCAGCTTCACCGTAAATTTCAGGTAAACATGTTGCGTTGGAGCTAACAACGGGAGCACCGTGAGCCATTGCTTCTAGCCCGGGTAAACCAAAACCCTCGCTAAGTGAAGGGAAGACATAAGCTGAACAGTTCTGATATAGCCATCTAAGCTGTCCCTCGGAAACAAAATCTGTAAAAACGATGTCCTCTAAGCCTTGTTTTAAAACTTTTTCCTCGATTGATGAGTAGAGCGCGTCTTTTTTACCGGCTAAAACCAACAATAGGTCGGGATGAGTGGCTTTTAAGGCACTAAAGGCCTCTATCAGCCTAGGCAGGTTTTTGTGAGGCTGAGGGCGGCCTATGTACATAATAAATTGTTTACCAATTAGAGATTTAATCTCAACCGGATTATCGGGTATTCTGTCAGCCGCTTCGTAGGTTACGGTTATTTTACTTGGATCAATCCCACTGTAGTTAACAACATCTTGCTTAACGTAGTTTGACGGCGTAATAATAGCTAAAGATTTTTTAGCAACAGTTTTATTAACCTTTGCATAAACCATTTGTTTAATCTTAAACACCACCTTATTTTTAGTCGGATTAACAAAGCGAAGAGTAGTTAGGTCATGCATAGTGGTTACAACCTTACCTTTATATCTAATTGGTTGTTGGACCATGCCAAAATGAACCAGATCTGGTTTTAAGTCTTCGATTTGTCTTTTAAAACCAAGTTGTTCGTCAAAGGTAAATTCCTTAAAGTCGGTTAAAACCACCTCAAAACCCGGCGCAATTTTCTTAATAAAATCTTTTCGAGTTTCTTTGGTAATAATACTTACCTCAAAACCCGGTTTTAGCAATGCCAAGTATTCAATCAATTTATCTATGTATCGTCCGGTCGATGTGCCAGATTCCCGAGCATCGATGACTAATTTCTTCATAAGTTCTAGTCTATCATCCTATCGGTCGAAAAATAAAAACCCCAACAATAACTATGCTTACTTCATATCTCCCGTACAATAAGGTTGTATTATTAAGACAGCTCCAACTTGCTTTTATTTACAGTCAGACAGATAATTTAAACATAAGAGGAAAAATAATTATAATGCAAAATTTTAAAATGAATCACAAGGGTTTCGGAATAATAGAGTCTATGTTCGGATTGGTTATAGTTGTTTTGCTAAGTGTAATAGGTGTTGTGATTTACAACAATCATCATAAAACTATTACGACAAAAACGAACACAGCAGTTGCCACTACTCAAAAAAACTCTTCTAGCTCCTCTTCACCAACCAATTCAAATCCATACCAGGGCTGGTTACAATATTGCGATACTCAAGAAAAACTGTGTTTCAAATATCCTTCTACCTGGACACAGAGTCAACACCTAACCGCTCTTTCCAGTACCTTAAATAACGTAAGTTCAATTGTTCAGAGCCCAGACCAAATAGTAAATATAAGCTATAATTACCCATATGTTAGAGATGCCGCCAAAACTAACTTTCTTACCATGGCGATAGACAATGTACCCAACTTTCCTAGTCTTAAAATAGTAGGAGGTATCTACACGGATACAAATAATTTTGCCCAGTACTCAATAGTTGACGCCACTGATGTCTCTCAAGCAGGGCTTGTGATTGGTCAGACCTCTCAGTTTATCAACACTCCTCGCTTTGGTTTTACATCAGACACCACCAATGAACCATATCAATTTGTGGCGATTGATGGACAAAGTAGCAGCAACAATTCTTTAGCAATAGCAAAAGCCTGGTTTTCATCTCCAGAAGCAACAGACGGTGTTCTTGTTCTTAAATCTATGAGTAATCAATAAAAATTTTCCTCCGGATTCAATAATTTTCTAGCCCAGATTTACACTTAATTGTCATTAAGTCGTGTTTTGTAGCTTTTGCAATAAAAGAGTTTTTTCAGTAGAATACTGACTCGAACGTTCACAAGAAGCTTTCTCTAGAGAATAGTCTATTATATATATTCCCAAAGGTTTAATAAGGATAAGACCCCGGGAGACAGGAGTCTTTTTACAAGGACTTTACGAGATGCATTTTGGTTGTTCTCATATCAATCAAGTCACGACATCATTTAAAAATAAAAACCTATACCGTTAAATGGTATAATTATCTGCACAGTATCTATTATCTAAAAGGAGATTTATGGGCAAAAGTGCTTTAATTACTGGTATAACTGGTCAAGATGGCTACCACTTAGCAAAATTATTGAATGAAAAAAAGTACACCATCTATGGAATTATACGCGGTCAACAAAACCCCAAAAGAGCACTTATAGAAAAAGAACAACCATACATAAACCTAATTGAAGCCGACCTACTAGACCAATCTTCTCTTATAAGAGCGGTAGAGATTTCTAAGCCAGACGAAATATATAACCTAGCTGCCATAAGTCACGTCGGCTATTCTTTTAAAGATCCACAATTAACACTGGACATAACAGGTAAGGGTGTTCTTAATATTTTAGAAGCAATAAGGCTAACCGGCAGAGAAAAAACAGCAAAGTTCTACCAAGCTTCAACGTCCGAAATGTTCGGTGGATTGGACTATAATCGTCCCGGAAAAGGATATGATGAGAATGCGCTATTTCACCCCAGGAGCCCATATGGAGTAGCAAAGCTATATGGTCACTGGATAACAAAAAACTACAGAGAGAGTTACGGTATGCACGCTAGTTGTGGCATATTATTTAATCATGAAGGTGAAAGACGAGGCATAGAGTTTGTTACTAGAAAAATAACTAATGCAGTAGCCAGAATTCATCTAGGCCTTCAAGACAATATTGAGCTAGGAAACCTAGACTCTAAAAGAGACTGGGGTTATGCAGGTGATTATGTTGAGGGAATGTGGCTAATGCTTCAGCAAGACGAACCAGACGATTATGTTTTAGAAACAGGCG
>JAJYCU010000006.1:4830-12300 GCA_021778165.1 bacterium
TTTTCTAGAGGCAGCCTTTAACGAGGTGGGGATTAAAGATTGGTCACCATATGTTAAACAAAACCCAGAGTTTTTTAGACCAGCCGAAGTAAATATACTTTTGGGAAACCCTAAAAAAGCTGAGGAAAAACTTGGTTGGAAGCGGCGGGTAGATTTTAATGATTTAGTTAAGATAATGCTAAACAATGATATAGAAATTGAAACCAGAAAGCTTAAAAAGAAGTAAACTTTTTATTCAACCCTAAGTGTTATAATAGTTGGAAAATTTATGAGAAAAACCAAAATACTTTTACGAGCCTCAACAAAGGCTGTGAGAAAAATACTAAAAGCAGACTTAAGGTATAGAAACAAAGACATGTTTCAGATTACCGGTTATTTAGTAAGGTTTGTTTTTAAAAATGGACCTAAAAAAACAGCAGGCTTGATTAAGAAAGAAATACTGAGCATAGACAGACAATTAGGAAATAATCTCCATTTTCCAAATGGAATAATAACCGGAGCCGACAAGAACGACATTAAAAGATGGTATAAACACCATAGCGATCATTTAGTTACAATTGTTATACCAAGCTACAATGACTTTGAAATCTTAAAACCTAATATCGAAAAACTTAAAGCTACCACGGACGCAGAAAGAGTTGATATTTTAGTTGTAGATGATTATTGTAAATCATCTTCCAGAGAACAGCTCAAAACCCTTGAAGGTGATAATGTGAAGGTAATTTACAGAAAAGAGAACGGCGGTTTCGCAAAAGCTGTAAATACCGGTTTTAAGGCTGTCGAAAGAAATAGAGACATAGTTTTATTAAATAGCGACATATTGGCTCATGAAGGATGGCTAGAGGCTTTGCAATACGGAGCGTATGAATTCGGGGTTGACACCGGAATCGTTGGCCCTAAATTACTATACCCGGATGGAAGAATACAGAGCGCAGGCACTCACAGAAATACAGACTCTCCAGAATGGTTTGACCACTATTATAGGTTTCAAGACTCCAACTATGGGCCAGCAAATATACCCCACTACTGTTTAGCCGTAACGGGAGCTTGTATGTATATAAAACGAGAATTCATAGAGTATGTTGGAATATTTGATGAAAAGTTTGAATTTGCTTTTGAAGATGTTGATCTTTGCATTCGAGGCTGGGAAAAAGGCTATAGATCCCTATATTTTCCTATGTCCGAATTAACCCACATCGAATCTGCATCAAGATCTAAGAATAAAGAAATATCTATAAAAGAAAAAAACTCGATTAATTATTTTTGGAAAAAATGGAAAAAATGGTTTGACGATAGAAATGTTTATGATTCTCAAGGAAGAGTAAGATTAATATTCGTTTTGCAGTCAATGGGTATGAGTGGAGGTATTAAATCTGTTTTTGAACATGCAAACATGTTATCCAACAAAGGATTTAATGTTGAAATATGGGGATTAGATGCTAAAAATAGACCATGGAACATATCGGAAGATGTAAAAATCAGAATCTTTAAGAATTATGAAAGACTTACCATTGCCTTGTCTTCCGAGGAAGCAATTAAAATTGCTACATGGTGGGAGACTTCACACCCAGTATGGCTGTCTTCTGTAAATAAAGGTATCCCTGTTTATTTTATCCAAGAATTTGAGACCTGGTTTTATCCAGATGATTTGGTGGCTCAAGCAACTGTTGTTTCTTGCTACCGAAAAGAGTTCAAGAACTTAACGGAATCAAGCTTCAACCAAGAGGAACTTAGATCAATTGGCCTTAATTCTGTTTTAATTCCGCTTGGATACGACAATAGCATATACAAACCATTAAAAATCAAAAGAGAGAAAGACGTTTTATTGGGTGTAGGTAGGTCATTTTTTCAAAAAAACCTTAAGTTCACCCTAAACGCTTGGAAATCGTTAAAAGAGACTAGGCCAACAATGTGGCTTTTTGGAACCGAACCAGAACTTTCAAAAGTCGACAGTAAGATTAAGTATTTTAATAAACCAAGCAATGAAGAAGTTAACGAACTATACAATAAAGCCACTGTTTTTGTTCAAACATCTAGGCATGAAGGTTTTTGTCTGCCTATACTTGAAGCTATGGCAACCGGATGTCCAATAATTTGTACAGACGCCCATGGGAATAGAGATTTTTCATTTAATAACAAAAACTGTCTAATGGTTGAACATGACGATGTTGAAGGTTTGGCAAAAGCGATAAATAGGTTGATGAATGACGATAAATTACAGAAAAAGTTATCCGAAGGCGCTTTAAAAACAGCTCAAAATTTTAAATGGCCGGTTATAATAGATAGAGTCGAAAAATTCTATAAAGAAATCGCCGAGCAAAATCCATGAACTTAATTTTTTTTAAAAAGTATTTAAAACCAAGTAACCTAAATCTAATTAGAGAGTTAGTCGCCAGTGATTTTAAATTAAGATACCAAGGTTCCGTTTTGGGCTATTTCTGGTCACTGCTTAGACCATTATTCATGTTCGGTGTGCTGTACATTGTTTTTACTCACGTAATTCGGTTAGGTAACTCAGTACCACATTATCCACAGTATCTATTGTTGGGTTTAGTGATGTGGACTTTTTTTATAGAAGCGACGGTAAGTGGAATGAATGCTATAACAGGCCACGGTGATATGATTCGAAAGGTCAGCATACCGAAATACACTATTGTAGTCAGTACTATGCTATCAGCCTTTGTTAATTTTTGTTTTAATATGGTTATTGTCTTGATATTTATGTTTATTGGTCATATTGAATTTAGGCTAACTTTATTATTGGTACCATTTTTAATAATAGAATTAATGGTTTTTGCTCTAGCCCTATCTTTTATTTTATCTGCACTGTATGTAAAATTTCGTGATCTTAGCCATATTTGGGACGTTATATTACAGGCCGGTTTCTATGCCACTCCGATCATATATTCTATGTCAATTGTGCCAAAAAAACTTATTAAATTTGTTGCTATAAACCCTTTGGCACAAATTTTCCAAGATATGAGGGCTTTTATGATTACGCCAGCTACTCTTACCACTAAACAGGTTTATAACTCTCAGATGGGTAGGATTATTCCAATTTTAATTGTTATTGCGCTCTGTTTTGTTGCATTTTGGTATTTCAAAAAAAGCTCTGGTAAGTTTGCAGAGGAACTATAGGATGGATAAAGATATAGCTTTGTCGGTAAAAAACACCTACAAAGATTTTCTATTACCGCATGAAAGAAAAAACTCAATTAAAGAGTACGTACTGCATTTTAGTAAACCAACATACGAGAAACAACATGCCTTAAAGGATATATCTTTTGAAGTCGAAAGAGGGGAATTTTTTGGCATCGTTGGAAGAAATGGCAGCGGTAAAAGCACTCTGCTAAAAATAATCGGGGGAATATATAAACCAACTAAAGGGTCAGTCCAAGTTAACGGTTCTTTGACGCCGTTTATTGAATTAGGAATAGGTTTTAATGCTGAACTTAGTGGTAGAGACAATGTTTTCTTAAATGGCGCTATACTGGGATTGACCAGAAAAGAAGTTCAGAATAAATATAACGAAATTGTTGAATTTGCCGAACTTGAAAGATTTATGGACCAAAAACTTAAAAACTACTCTTCTGGTATGCAAGTACGTTTGGCTTTCTCAATAGCTATGCAAGCCCACAACGACATTTTATTAATAGATGAAGTTCTAGCGGTCGGTGACGAGAGGATTCAAAGAAAAAGCATAGAAGTCTTTGAAAGCATAAAAAAGAAAAGAGACAAAACGGTTATTTTTGTTAGTCATGATATGCAAACTATTCAGCAATTCTGTGATAGAACTATGGTAATCCACGACAGTAAAGTTAAATTTATTGGTGATTCAGCCAGAGCAGCGATGGAATATAAGAAATTAAATTTCCCGGAACTGGCTCAAGACGTAACAGTTGATAGTGATAGCTTGGCTAGAAAAGATCAACGTGCCGGAACTGGTAAAGTAAGAATTACAAAGTATGAAGTATTAAATGAAGATAATAATTCAGACAATATCATACCTTTTGGTAAAAAATTTTCTATTAAGTTTTATTATCAAGCCTATGAAAAGATTGAAGATGTTGTGTTTGGAGTTGGTCTAAAGAATAAAAACGGCGACAGTATCTATGGACCCAATACCAAAGAATCTAAAATCCCGTTACACTTAAAGAAAGGCGAGGGTCAGATAGTAATGAATGTTAGCGAAAATGTTTTTTCGCCTGGCACCTATACCCTGGAAGCTGGTTTTTTTAATGATTCTCAAACCATCAGCCATGACTACATAAGCATTAAAAATGCAATAACATTCGTAGGAATAGAAAGGCATGGTTATGTTTACATTCAACCCGAGTGGATTATTGGCTAACGAAAAATTCGATGTCAATGCTTATGAAAAACTTGATCCAACATTCGCGAGTCGGTACCTAATTCAAGCTAGCATCCTAAGAGCCTATCAAGAGGCTTCTGGAATAAAAAAACTTAAGGTTTTGGATGTAGGAGGATCAGGAAGCATTATTACTCAATTTATTGATGTCGACCTAACAATTATAGACATCTTACCTAATACAGGAAAATTAGACAATTATATTGAAGGTAGCGCACTGATGATGCCGTTTGCGGATAATAGTTTTGACGTTGTTATATCTTGTGATGTACTCGAACACATCGGTAAAGATGACCGCGCCAAATTCATAAAAGAATCTTCGAGAGTAAGCCGAGATTTTTTAATAATCGCAGCACCATATAATTTGAGTGGCGTTAGACTCGCCGAGATTTCCGCTAATAATTTTTACAAAAAATTAACCGGTCAAGATCATATTTGGCTGTTAGAACATTTACAAGATGAACTCCCTGAACTAAATCAATCAATTAATACTTTTAAAAAAATCGGGTTAAACACAAATTATTTTTCTCATACCTCACTGGATTATTGGCAATTAATTACTAGGACCAGTTTTTTACTTGGTTTAGAACAAAAACACCCTGTTTTTGTTAAAAAAATTAAACAGTTAAATCACTATTATTTGGATAAAATAATGATTAAAGATTTTTCTGATACCGGTTACAGAACTTTTTTGCTGGCAAGTAAAAAATCCGAGATCGCTTTAGTTAAAGACAAGGACATTTATTCGCCTGAACTTGAAATAATATTTTCTATTCTTACCGAGGCATTGCTGGATTTAGTATGAAAAGATATATAGTCAAAGCTAAATCGTACACACCTCTAGTAAAAAAGAAAAACTTCGAGGCCCTTAAGAGTAGTTTTAAAAATATTGAAGCCGATAATGCTATTCTGAGAAATAGAAATGATGAATGGGCTAATGAGGTTCGAAATCTAAGGCTAGAAATCCAAAGATTAAAGGAATATGAAAAATGGTTAGCTCTTTACTATCCAGACACAGGTGTTATTAAAAATCAAAGAGAACAGGCTAATGATTTTACTTATCGTCCTCTAATCTCGGTAATTTTACCGGTTTACAACACAGACCCAGATTATTTAAGAGTTTGTATTGAATCAGTTATCGGTCAATCCTATACAAACTGGCAGCTCTGTATTACTGATGATGCATCAAATCTACAACCAACGATTGATTTGCTCAAACTATACAGTATTAAAGAACCTAGAATTAATTTACTGACTCGAAAAGAAAATGGACATATTAGTGTAGCGAGCAACGACTCAATTAGTCGCGCAGAAGGTGATTTCATCGCGTTACTTGACCATGATGATTTCTTGTGGCCAAATGCTTTGTTTGAAGTAGTTAAGCTTTTACAAGACAAACCTGAAGCCGACCTTATTTATTCGGATGAAGATAAAATTGATGCTGATAGCGATAAATTCATTCATTTTTCTCCGTATTTTAAACCAGACTGGAGCCCTCATCTGCTAGAATGCATTAATTATATTACTCATTTTAGTGTGCTAAGAACTGAGTTGGTAAGAAAAATTGGTGGTTTTGATCGTCATTTGATTGGCGCACAAGACTGGGATTTATTCTTAAGGCTTAGTGAAAATTCAAACAAAATATATCATATCCCGACTATTCTATATAGTTGGCGAGCTCATGAAAATTCAACAGCAAAAAGCTTAGATTCAAAAAACTATGCACTAAACAACCAAAAAACTGTTCTTGAAAATCATTTCAGTAGATTAAATAAAAATGTTGAGTTAATTTTAGATGATAATAACTCTTTCTGGTATCCAAAATATAAAACCAAAGGTAAGCCAAAAGTTTCTATAATAATTCCAACTAAAGATAAAAAAGATTATCTAGAAAGATGCATTGCGAGCATTATAGATAAAACTAACTACAGTAATTACGAAATAATAATAGTCGACACTGGTTCTAAGGAAGAAATAAGCATTGCTTATTTAAATCATTTAAAGCTTAATTTTAAAGATAAAATAAAAATAAAATACTGGAAGAAACAACCATTTAACTATTCTGATGCTTGTAATTTTGGTGCCAAGTATGCCTCTGGGGATTATTTATTAATGCTCAATAACGATACAGAAGTTATTACAGAAAATTGGATTGAAGATATGCTTGGATATGCTCAACAGAGTAAAACTGGTGCGGTTGGAGTCAAGTTATTATTTCCGACTAATCAAATTCAACATGCAGGTGTGACGGTCGGCATTGGTAGTCTTAAACCCGTAGCTGCGCATTCCGGTACAGGTATAGATATAAACGCACCAGATTTATTGGCTATGACATACACAAATACAGTTAGAGATGTTATGGTTGTTACGGCTGCGTGCTTAATGATTAAAAAAGACATATTTTGGCAAGTTAAAGGGTTTGATCCTATTTTTAGAGTAACATTTAATGATGTAGACCTTAACTTAAAGCTAATTGCTGCAGGATATGAAAATATATATTTACCATTTGTTCAGCTATACCACCACGAATCAATTTCTGTTGGAAAAGTCTTTCAGAACAGAGACATGACCGAATTGAATAGTTCAGCGAATTTGATGAGGACTAAGTGGGGTAAAATGATTAAAAGAGATAAATTCTATAATAAGAATTTTTATATTTTGAGTTCGAATTTTGGTTTAGATATCTATACTAGCCCAAAAAATAAATAGTAGTATTTTTATATATTAATTTTAGACCAAGCTTTATCGTTTTGATATAATAAGATTATGTTTAAAAATAAAAATATAAAAATACTATTATTTATAATTGTTTTTATCGCAATAGTAGGTTTTGTAGTCATCAGGTATTTAGACAATAAAGCCTCGTCGGCTAACAATAAACAGTCCACAACATCTCTTCAATCGAAGTTAGAGCCTAGTAGTAATGGCAATAACTTAGCAACCAATAAACCCTCAAGCACATCATCAACAACACCCGCTACCTTGATTTATCCGACAGGAAGTTTTGTTAGTAACCATAACCCGGTATTGAATAACCCTAATCTTGAGAGTGAACAATCAACTTGCAACACGACACCCGGCGCAAGTTGTAATATATTTTT
>JAJYCU010000129.1 GCA_021778165.1 bacterium
GTATTATTAATTATGCTTGCATTATTAATAGAACCTCTGGCAGCTCTAGTTAAATCAGTGTCTATAATTTTATTTAATTCATCTTCTTGGATTGGTTCGGCGTGATAAAGTGATCTAATAACATCTATTTCAAGAGTATCTTGCATAACTTCAAATATTATTTGACCTTGTCGTCTATACTCAACCAATGGATCTTGTTGCCCAACACTCATCCAATGTATACCTTCCCTAAGATGATCCATGTTTTCTAAATGTTGCATCCATAAACTATCGAGTACTTGAAGAAAAATATCTCGTTCAACTTTTCTCATAACTTGAGGACTAAAAATTAGTTCCCGACTGGCATAAAATTCATTTGCTTCTTCTAATAAGTTTTTCTTAAAGTCATTAGCATTGCCATTAAATAACCGATCAAATACCGCCAAGTCAAACGGGAATACTTCTCTAATTACATCCTCTAGTTCTTTCGAGTCTTTCACATTAACACTTACTATTTGATTAACTATATCTTCGAGGAAAATTTTAATTCTTTTACTAATATCATTAGCGCGTAAAACTTCTCGCCGCATTCCATAAATAGCTTTTCTATGACGATTCATAACATCGTCGTATTGAACAACATTTTTACGTTGATCAAAATTATAACCTTCAACTTTTTTCTGTGCACTTTCTAGACTCTTAGATATAATACGATTTTCAATTGGGACATCATCACTAACGTTCAAACGATTCATTAAACCTGCAATACGTTCTCCGCCAAAGATTCTCATTAAGTCATCTTCTGTACTTACGAAAAATTGAGTTGTGCCTGGATCTCCTTGTCGACCAGTCCTTCCTCTTAACTGATTGTCTATCCTCCTGGATTCATGTCTCTCACTTCCTAATACAAATAAACCGCCTAGTTTTTTTACTTCATCACTAACAACAATGTCAGTACCTCTTCCAGCAATATTTGTCGCAAGTGTGACAGCGCCGACTTCGCCGGCTTTAGCAACAATCGCAGCTTCTTTTTCATTATTTTTAGCATTCAAAACCTGATGAGAAATATTTGATTTAGATAATAATTGGCCTAGTAATTCATTTTTTTCAATTGAAACCGTGCCGATTAAAACCGGTTGACCAATAGTATGCAGAGCCTTAACTTCCTTGACGATTGATTTAAATTTAGCCATTTCAGATTTATATATTCTGTCCGGACGATCAGTTCTGGAGTTCTTGCGATTTGGTGGTATCTCAATTACATCTAGTTTATAAATCTGGTGAAACTCTTCACTTTCAGTTAAAGCTGTTCCAGTCATGCCTGACAATTTATCATAAAGCCTAAAGTAGTTTTGAAAAGAAATAGTCGCTAAAGTCATACTCTCTTCTTGAACTTCTACTCCCTCTTTTGCTTCAATTGCCTGATGTAAGCCCTCATTATAGCGTCGGCCGGCTAAAAGACGACCGGTAAATTCATCAACGATAACCACTTCACCATCTTTTGTAACAACATAGTCTTTATCTCTTTGAAATAATGCATAAGCTCTTAATGCCTGTTGTAAGTGATATATTGTTCTAATATTCTCACTACCATATAAATTTTCAATTAATAATATTTTTTCAATTTTTTCGACACCTTTGTCGGTCAAGATAACTGTTTTCCTTTTTTCATCCGTTTCAAAATCTATATCTTTTTTAAGCTGTGTTACTACTTTAGAAAACTGTTCATAAGCAGTACCAGTAGTTGAGCTTGGAGAAGAAATTATTAAAGGTGTCCTGGCTTCATCAATCAATATAGAATCTACCTCATCAACAATTGCAAAGTTTAAATCTCTTTGTGATAATTGATCCTCTTCCCTAACCATATTATCTCTTAGGTAATCAAAACCGAATTCATTATTAGTACCATAAGTAACATCTGCTCTGTAGGCCTCTTGTCGAGTGACTGGTCGTAAATGATGGAATCTTTCATCAAAGTGAGATGTGTTTGTGTAATTTGGGTCATAGACAAAGCTATGATCGGGAATTATTACTCCAGTCGTAAGACCTAGAAAATCAAAAACTCTACCCATCCAACCTGCATCTCGTTGAGCTAAATAATCATTAACCGTAACAACATGAACCCCTTTTTCGGTTAATGAGTTTAAGTAAACTGGAGCTGTAGCAACTAAGGTTTTACCTTCACCTGTTTTCATTTCGGCTACATTGCCTTCGTGTAAAGCTATCCCACCCATTAACTGAACATCGAAGTGTCGTTGTTTAAGTGATCTTGCTGCTGCTTCCCTTACTACAGCAAATGCATCAGGCAAAATTGAATCTAATGATTCTTTCTTTAATCTTTTTTTTAAAACAGCTGTTTGTTTAGTCAGTTGTTCATCGGTCATTACTGAATACTTGTCGGATAACGCATTTATTTGAGCAACTTTTTTCCGATATCGTTTAATAGTCCTAGCCTGTGGATCGCCTAATATTTTTTTAATAACTGTATTCATTAAAATATAAATCCCCTTTTAATTACTATGTTACTTCATAGTAAACAAATCCTTAGAATTTATTATACCTGTAAACCCTAAAAT
>JAJYCU010000130.1 GCA_021778165.1 bacterium
TATTTCTTCTTGAACGCGATATTAGTGGCCGTGATATAAAAAGGATGGCCGGCAATTTTTGAATAAACGAAGTCATAACCAAATAGAAAATGGGTATAGACCTTTCCCCACCAAGGGCCATCAATGTAACGGCATGGCCCACAAACAGCAATTAAGTCCTCATCTTTTGAAAAATTTTGATCTATTTTAGATAGCCAGTTGTCCTTAAAAACAGTGTCAGCATCAGTTGAAATAATGATATTGCCTTTTGCCTCCATTGTGCCTTTTTGCCTGGCAAAGCAAACTCCAGGAGTAGTTTCTTTAATTACTCTGGCGCCAAGGTTAGAGGCGATAACTGCTGTATTATCGGTCGAGTTGTTGTCTACTACGATTATCTCGTATTTGCCTTGGTAGTCTTGTTTTTTTAAAGACTTAATCGACTTTTCGATGTAATTTTCTTCATTGAAACACGGTATAACAATACTGTATTCGAACCCTTTATTATCTTTCATAATCTAACATTATTATATTGTTTTTTAGAAAAAGATAAATATTGTTTTAGCTGGTCATGTTCTTCCTTCGAAACGAATTTATCTGGATTTTTAAAAACTTCAGAGAAATTTAACCAATCGAAAGATGAATGCTCGTCGGACAATTTAATTTTTCGGTTTATGGCTGTGGCGTCAAAGAATATTACTAGGACGTCAAATCTTTGACCATCCTTAAAGTAGAATCTTTTTGACGAAAAGGCGAAGTTGTTTATCTTAAACTTGAAATCTTCTGACAACTCCTCTTCCATTTCCCTTGTTAAGGATATCTCTAAATCATGGTTAACTTCATCGCTGTTTATTCTTCCGCCGGGGAAATCGTACTTTCCATCGGGAGAGTAAAGAGTCAATAATTTATCGTTATTGATAATTAGTGATTTTAAGGAGACTTGGAAAAGAGCGTACTCCGCTGAGTTACTGTTTGAGTTTAGTTTCATACCCTAGACATTGATAGGTTAACTTTAATATTTTCAACTTCAAATTCCGTTTTAAACTCTACCGAGTCATTTGTGGTTAGTTCGGCGGTGGCGAGAGTTTCGTTAGATATTAAATCAAAGAATGATTCCAGAGTTTGGTTAATCAATTTGTCCTGACTAGTCAGTTTTAGTTTAATTCGATCATCGACATTGAAGCCGGCCTGTTTTCTAAAACTCTGGATGTGTCTAATTAATTCTCTGGCTATTCCCTCTCGCTTTAGTTCGTCCGTAATTTTCGTATCAAGTTTCAGATCGCTTCCGATTTTGACTTTCTTTACGTTCATCTCATCGGCGATAATATCAAGATAATTTTCATCAATTTCCGGTACGGTAAACAGAGATAGCGGTTGACGTACCTTAACCCCTTCTGCCGATCTAAGAGCTAACCCTTGGTTGATGTAGTCTCTGGCTTTTTGCATTGACAACAATATATCATTATTTTTCTGTTTATTTTCTTTTGGCCAATCGCTTAAATGAACTGATTCAGCCAAGTCACTACCTCTGGTTAATTCTTGCCAGATAAAATCTACTAAAAATGGCGCGAAAGGAGCAATTAGTTGGCATAACCTAAGCAGAGTATAATTAAGCGTTTCGTAAGCTTTTGTTTTATCCGAATCATTGTCATTTTTCCAAAATCTTCTTCTGGAACGCCTGATATACCAATTAGATAAATCATCTAGGAAGGTTTCTAAGGGTGTCGTAGCTTTATCTAGTCGGTAGTTATCCATCTGCTTGGTAGTATCAGATATAACCTGGTTAAGTCTGGCTAATATCCATTTATCTAGTAGATTGTCTGAAGAAGGCTCGACTAAAATATTATCAGGCTTAAATTTATCAATTTCAGCGTACATCTTGTAAAAGTTATAGCTGTTATTCAGCGTCATGAATATTTTTCTTTGGACATCTTGTAGGAAAGAAGTTGAGAACCTAACATCTTCACCGTTAACGATTGGTGAACTAGCCATGAAGAATCTCAAGGTATCGACACCGAATTTGTCTAATACTTCATCAATCGGTGCGTAGTTCTTTTTTCTTTTTGACAGTTTTTCACCGTCGGCGGCTACCACCCAACCGCTTGAGATTACGTTCTTATAGGCCGGTTGGCCGAAGATGGCTACCGATAAAACATGCAGAGTATAGAACCAACCTCTAGTTTGGTCGAGGGCTTCAGCAATAAAATCAGCTGGAAATAGACTACCCCAATTGTCTTTATTGTCAAAAGGATAATGACTTTGAGCAAACGGCATTGAACCGGACTCGAACCAACAATCAAAAACTTCATCAATTCTGGTAGCTATTTTACCAGTATCAGTTTTGATCTTAACTTTATCGATGTAGGGTCTATGAAGATCGTCAATTAAGCTTGGATCGATTGCTTTATCTTTTAATTCTTGGATACTGCCAATGATAGTTATTTCTCCATCATCGGTTACCCAGACCGGTAGAGGGGCTCCCCAAAAACGATTGCGAGAAATAGACCAATCTCTGGCGTTGGCCAACCAGTTACCAAATCTCCCGTCTTTTATGTGTTTGGG
>JAJYCU010000131.1 GCA_021778165.1 bacterium
TTCATATTGTTCAACTATGGATGGTTTATCTTTTGGCGATTGGGCTTGGGTTCGTTAATGCTATTGATATGCCAGCCCGACAATCATTTGTTATAGAAATGGTTGGCGGTGAATATTTAAAGAATGCTATTACCCTCAACTCTACAATGGTTAATATGGCTCGATTAATTGGTCCAACTTTTGCAGGTATCTTAATAGCTTCTACTAACACTGCTTCTTGTTTTATTATTAATGCTATTTCATATATTGCTGTTTTAATAGCCTTACATACTATGAGAGATAATGAACTTAAAAAAGCCAAAATTAGCCAAAAACGGCCAGGGCAAATTAGAGCAGGTTTTAAATATATTATGGAAGTTCCAGAGCTTAAGGTTACTCTTTTAATGATGCTTATAATTGGTACATTTGCTTATGAGTTCCCTGTTATTTTCCCTCTTTTTGCGACTATTACAATTCATGGAAACGCTTCTACTTATTCGGCTATGATGGCAGCTACTGGTATAGGAGCAATTTTTGGTGGCCTTTATACGGCAGGCCAGTCTAATACGAGTATTAGACAAATAATTTATGTGGCAATTTTTTTTGGTTTTAGCATTATCTTAGCTGCTATCATGCCATCACTTATAACTGTCTTATTAATTTTAATTATCGTAGGAGCACTTTCGGTATTATTTATTGCACTTGGCAATACAACTCTTCAGCTATTGAGCTTACCGGAGATGAGAGGACGAGTTATGTCTTTTTGGGCAGTTGCATTTGCCGGCACTACTCCTATTGGAGGTCCAATTATTGGTTATATTAGCGATCATTCTAACCCTAGAATTGGTTTAGCAGTTGGTGGAGTATCTTCAATACTTGCTGGAGTGATCGGTTACTATATTTATAAAATGAATATAAAACCAAAATTAACTTATTGATTTTTTGATTATATCTAATAAGGCTGGGAATTGTTTATAATCAGGATTGATTTCAGTATTAAAATGCCCTTGGCCTTCTATTATTATGAATTCACCTTCACATTGTTCTGATATGTACCTTGCACCATCGAGTGGGCAGTATGGGTCATTATCTGAATGAATAAAAATGAATCTTTCACTATGTTTTTTAATTTCATTAAAATTGAATGGTTCTATGAATAGTCCTTCAAGCTCTGTCATCCCTAGGTTGTTCTTAAAGACGCTTACTAAAATAGCTGTTTTTATAATGATATTAACGGGTAAATGTTGTAGTAGACTTAGAATTTCAACAGCTCCGGAAGAATGACCAATTATGACCGTCTCTTGATCGATGTTAAATTCTTTATTTGAAAAAAGAAAATTATTGTAGGTTTCTGTGTTAGGATTTTTTGAATCTGGAAGTTGTGGCAGCCAGACTTTATACCCTTCGCCAATTAATTTACCTTTTAGCCACATGAACCAATTGTATTCAGGGCTAGCATCAGTGCCATGGAGAATTAAGAACTTAGTCATTAACTAATCATATCAAAAAATCTAAAGTAAGTTCTTCATTTGTTTACTAAAATTTTTATTCAATATATCTGTAGTAAGGGTATAGTATTAAGTTATGCTGAAAAAAGATATATTATCTGGCGTCGCTCACAAAATACCAAAAGATCTAGCAGATGCCTTACTCTCAGATGAGTCTGCATTAGAAAGATGGCAAGATTTAACCACTTTGGCTCGCAATGAGTGGATTTGTTGGGCTGTTACAGCTAAAAAGCCTGAGACAAGAAAGATCCACATAGACAGAACAATTATTGAGTTGCTAGAAGGTGTAAAACGTCCATGTTGCTGGGCTGGTTGCACTCACCGTTGAAAAATATTTTTTTTCTAAATATATTTAGTAACTTTTAAGTGATTTTAAATTAAGTGATATTATATTTAGTGAAGAGTAAAAACTAATATAAAAATATATAAAAGAAATGCATTCCGATAGACTTCAAATATTAATCGAGGAAGGTGTCTCTAAGGGTATACCGATTGATTACATATCCTATAGCTTAGAAAAAGCTGGTTGGCCGACCGGAATGATCAAAGAAGAGATTAATAAATGGTTAATCAAAAATGGCCGATTTCAGAAATCAACAAATTTCAAAGTCTGGATAAAAAAATACTACAAACAGGCTTTTTTTGGCATTTTCATAATGACATTATTGAATGTTTTCGCTGATGGGATTGCCTTGTTAAAACCAGTGCCTTTAAAAATTTTAGCTGACTCAGTCTTTAATACTATCCCTGCCCCAGGGTTACTTAGACAATATACCGGTAAACCAATTTTAATAATCATAATATCGTTAATGACTCTGATAATTTTTCTTTTTGGCTCATTATTTGGAATTATAAAAGACTATTTTTTGAATAAAATAAGTTTTAATTTAAACCAAAATATTAAACAAGAATCCTTCAGGCATATATTACATTTACCGCTTTATCATGATGGCAGATTAGCTAAAGGAGACTATATATAGACAGAATGATGTTACTAGTAGTTTATCTGATTTAACTCTCAACTCAGTTTCCGTCATAATCGAATC
>JAJYCU010000007.1 GCA_021778165.1 bacterium
CAGTCTTTTGAGTTTGATCCAGGAGTTAATATTATTGTTGGGCCAAACGGTAGTGGAAAAACAAATTTACTTGAAGCAATCCATTTAATTTCAATCAACAAAACCTTCCGACCGGTTTCCTTAAGAGATCTAATAATGACCAACAGAACCTCGTTAAAAATAGCCTCTCTTGATAATAATGACCTAAACCGTAACCTAACAATTAAATCCGACCAAGACACAACCACCAAAGATTACCAAGTAAACGAAGTTAAGTACAAGAGATTACCTTTAGAGAAAACGATACCAGTAGTTTTGTTTGAGCCGTCAAATCTATCGGTTTTTAGTGGTAGCCCTGAGCGAAGGCGCAAATATTTTGACGATTTAATTGAAAAAGTTTCTCCCGGATTCGACAGTATCAGAAACAAGTACCTAAGAACCCTGACTCAAAGAAACAATCTTTTAAAAAAACAGAACCTAAGCCAAGACGAGTTATTTGCTTGGAATATTAAATTAAGCGAACTTGCTTCTCAAATAATCGAAAAAAGACACCAACTTGTTGATGACCTCAATAAGACTATAAATGGTATCTATAATCAGATATCGGCCAATAAACCAAAATATGAAATAGAGATTAAGTATTTATCTAAATGGGACAAACAACAATATTCTTCTAAAATGTTAAAGCACCTTCAAGAAAACAGTCACATTGAGCGCATCGTAGGGCACACCCAGGTCGGTCCACATAAAGAAGATATGAAAGTATATCTTAATCAGAAAGACTCGGTCCTGATAGCTTCTAGAGGAGAAAACCGAACCCTACTACTAGCTCTTAAAATACAAGAACTTTCCTATATTGAAGAAATGAGGCAACAAAAGCCAATTTTACTCTTAGATGACGTTTTTAGTGAGCTTGACGGTAAGCGCAGAAAACACCTAACCAGTTTAATTAAAAACTATCAAACTTTTATAACAACAACAGACGCTGATTTAGTTATAAACAACTTTAATCAAGACTACAGAATTATTGCCCTAAACTAAGTCTAGTTAAGGTTTATGTTTGAGACTTGAACTGTTTTTAAGTTAATTAAAGAAGTGTTTATACCGATTTGGCTAAACCAACTAAGCGCATTACTAAGAGATTGAGGGGTGGTGTAAGATAACGTAATTACTGGCACTGCGACACCGGAAGAAAAATCATACGAGTATGTAACAGAATACTCAAAACCTGGACCATAATAAGGCAGTAGTTGAATTAATTTAGACGTGTTTTCTGATTTAATATTATTGTCTTTAATAGACATAAAAACCTTCAACACCTTACCCTTTATAACAGTAATGTTTTTGTACTGAAGATTGTTATTATAGTCAAATAAAACAGTGTAATTCCCGGGCTTTATACTGAAACTAATGTCGCCGGAACCCAAACCATAGTACTCAGAACCCGAGTTATATATATAAGAAGCAATAGTGGGTTGGTTGGTGCTAATAATAACCCTACCATCGTTTGTTAATGTATTAATGTAAGACAGAGAAAAGTACAGACCAATTCCAAAAAGAACCACCCCTAGACCAATTAGCGCAGTTTTTATGTTTTTCATCCTATCAACCCTTCTGATAGCAATACCCTATACAACCCAGCTGGTAAATTACTCGCAGATGATTTAGTAAATTTAGTTCCTGGTCCCAAAACAACCCGGTAACCATTATTGTTTTTTTCAATAATCAAAATAGCACCATCGGTTTTTGTTTTGTTGTTTATATTAACCAAGTAGTAGTTATTATAAATATTTTTTGAAGAAACTATTGTTAGTCCACTAACTATCGACACAATATTAGAGCTATTAGAAATAGATTTTAGAATAGGCCGATATAAGGGGTTGTTAATCAAAGTCACCTGATTTTGTGACTTAAATAGTTGCATTGAAGTAATCACTAGAATTAATAAAACCAAATCAATTAGAGCTATTTTTTTCATATTAACTAGTTGGTCCAATCCATCTATAGAACTGAGTATAATAAGACGATCCTGTAGAAGTGTCTGTACCTGTCTTGCTTCCTGTATAATGAGAACCAAAGGTCGTTAAAATACCGGTAGTCTGGTTGTATGATACAACAATCTCAACGTGTCCATCGGGACCAGAGCTCGTTATACCGTGAAACGTGGCTATATCGCCTGCTTGAACTTGATTTAGGGTAATGGGTTGCCAGTACTGAGACCCATCGCCAATCATTTGACCAGTTGAATCACTAACAGCCATACTGTAAGTTTGGTTATAAACAGCATCTACGGCTACCGAAACTAGTCCACTACAATCAGTTGCACACGGACCGGGACTACTAGATGTAGACGAGGCAGCAGCAGAAGATATTGATGACTCAGGACAGGCCTGCCTAAATGCCGTATAACCATGACCACCACCCCACTGGTAGTAAATTCCCTCATATTTGACAGCTTCGCATAAAATTGACGATGTCGAAGATGGAGAGACTGTTTGCCCGTCGACACTACAACTAGACCCGGCACTAGAAGACAAACAACCGCTCGTTAATGAACTGGTTGATGTTCCTGAAGGATTCGGGTTGTTAAGTGATTGATCTTGCGATAACTGCCCAGTGGCATACTGAAGTTCAGAAACCGGCACATGGTTAAATAAATTAGTTTGCCCTGGCCCTATTTCGATGCTCGCATAGGATGGGTAGTTATTCTCCGTTTGAGAAAGAACCTGTATTAGTTTATTGTCATATTGTTGAGGGGTACTACTAGTGTCCCAGCCTAAGTTGGTTGGATAATTTGGAAGTGGGAAAGCAATAGTGTTCAGTACCTGTGTGGCACTAGAAGAAGGATCGGCCAAGATAGTGGCTATTCTGTTTTGATAAGACCCCGTCATACTAATGGCTGCTGCCTCGACACCGGTGTCAAAACTGGCATAGGTCGGGAAACTTCCAGGACTCTGAACAGGTGCCAGTAGATTAGGCTGACTATATTGAGTATTCCATAAATTAAAATAGAAGGTATTGCGGATATTCCCCGCTTCAAGATATGCCCAAGCCACTAATGCCAAAACATGTTGTTGAGTAACGATATTGGAAACCGGAACATTTGTCTTTGCCGCAATATCTTCCAGGACGTTTATAACAAAAGATTCAACGTAGTAAGGAGGTTGTACATTGCTTTGCCAAATTGAAGTGGAAGTACCCGAAGAAGGTGATAGTAGTGATAAAAGTACCGAACTACAAGAACTAGCACTACCTCTGTAATACTCTGAATTAGTATATATAGTAAACCACTTATTTTGATCAAGCGCTAAAGTAGCCCCACTCGACATAAAAACAAAAAATAAACTTAGTATAGTTAAAAAGATTTTTTTTATCATTGTGTGCTCATCATTGAATAATAACTACCAGTTACTACACTATCAAGTATGTACTCTGTAAAATGGCCGATGTCATCACTGTACTGTGAGCTTAGCTGTGATTCACAATCAGAGTCAGATAAATTATCATTAGGATAGGTTTTCTTGAAGGTTTGGCAATAAGCATAGAGCATATTATTCTCATTTATTGGTGCCGGCGGGTCGTTCTGATAATCTAAACTACCTTCAGAGCCACAGATAGGATCATTATTAGCGCTGGTAAAATTGAGTGGAATTACTGACGCCGATGAGCTGGTTTGAGAAAAGTCCTGACTAAAACAATGGTAAATGTCGATCGAAGAACTATCGATTTGGCCGTTCGGAAAATCATAAGGATTTCCTGTCAGAGTAATTCGCTTTAAGTACAAAGTAGTATGGTTAATATCGTGAAGTGTGATGTGGTCTTGTTGATAGAGAAATTGTTCATTCTGAATTGGTTCATATTTTGTAACTTGAGCATCCGTTAGGCCGTAGGTTGTTATTCCATACGGAGCACCAGGGCTTTGAGTATTGGTAGCTGCATAAATTTTGGTAGGCATAAAGACACTGGCCAAGTTACCAAATAAATTAGATGAAAATCCTGTTAGATAGTTGGTTAAAGAGCCGAAAAGGTTAGTAGATGAGGTTGGAATATAGAACAATAGCTTTGAGATCAAAGAGTTGGGGTTAGAAAATGCAAATAATCTAGTAGCTAAGGGCTGACTGGCGGCTTGTTTGGCTTGTTCGGCACTTGCTATTGCCGCAACACTATTGGCGGCTGAGTTTACCATGGGCAGACCACCAAGACTTTGAGCTATTCGATCGCTTGAAATAAAACTTCCCAAAAACGCGTTATTAATCCATGATACGCCATTTTCTATTCCGCTTATTCCAACAACCGTGAAATATTTCACTATATCAGGGACTAGTGTGTGTTGAATTTCATAGAGGACGCCCGCTCCAACACCAGATATGGCAATTTGAAGAGTTCCCAGACTGCCAATATCACCAATCATCTGAAAGACTCCTAGAGCACCCTGTATTAGACCACCCCAACTGCTAGTTAAAACATTACAAGCCGCACCACCACCAAAGCTGTTAACTATAGAGCTAGCTTCATTAACGAGCTTAGTTCCTGAGTTAGCGACTGGTAGGCTCGATATTTGGACATCTGTGTTTTTGGAAGATAAACTTAGGCCTGCTGATTTCGCATAACCGACAGACTGTTCATAAGACTGGCCTTTTGAGTTTTTGCTATGAATAATTTTCATAAAAGAGTCAACTGTTTTAGACGATGGATTACCGACTTTTCCTTGATCCGCTAAGCTAAATAAAAGACCAGAGTGTCTCATTAAGAGTTGAGTTATTGTAACTACTCTCTTGGTTGCGCCATTTTCAGCCGCTTTATAAACACTACATACGGCAGTCGCGATTGCTCCACCAAATAAACCCTTTCCGAGATTATTAAAAGCACTTTCCCCTGCCGCAAGGGCAGTCGCGTCGCTACCTCCAGAATTCAAAGTGTCCTGAGCTGCTTTTACGCTATTTTCAACTGCATTTTGCGTGTCTACCGATGCCTGATCTGTAGCGGTTGGATTTTTCTCTGATGAAGTACTTGCTGGAGTTAAACCCTCGTCAATTACCCCACTCTGAACGTCAGCCTCAATTGTTTTATCTATTTCTGCTTCTGATTCTGTCGGGGTAGCCGATATACCATTAAAATCTACCCCATCTTCAGCCAAGACAGGCTCCGCATCATTTATTAAAGTAACACTCTGTTCGGGCATCGCATTATTTAAGTCTTCGGACAGCCCAACATCACTGTTTAGCTCAGAGTCTGTTATAGAAGCACCGTTAGCGTCTTTCAAAGCCACTACATCACCATTACTAGCCGCTTGAACGTCTATACCGTTAGCTCTTAAGTTATGATCAACAGCAGGGTCGTTTAGTTTTACCTGATCAACCTCGGAGGTTAGTTTTTCGCCCTCTGCGGTCGCAGCCTGTTCCTCTGCGGCTGTTTGAGAGTCAGTCGTATTTTCCTCGGCTCCTTTACAACCAAAAGTACTAGCAAACGATCTACCGCCAAAATTTTTACAAGCGATTAGTTTAAATATTTTCTGAGCAGCTGTTTTTTCCATGTGGCGTTCAATTTTTTGTGTTTCGCCGATTAAAAGTTTTTCAAGGTTTTGTAGTTCCACTAACCCCAAAAACCCTCCTGATAAAAGAAGAAAAGCAATTGAACCGATAGATATAGCCGAAAGAGCGCTCGACCCTTTGTGTTTAAGTATGAATTTTATTAACCTAAATTGCATATTTTAGTGTAAATTACTGCGGTTTGTTGTTCAGCGGGGTTGTGTTAATAAGTTCATTTTCTTCTGGACTGGCTATAATTTGAATTTGAACATGGTTTTGACCAGCAAAAAACAATCCTTGACCAATCGGAAATGAGCTAAGCCTTTTCTTCTCCTCGGAAGTGAGTTTAAAAACATCTGCCAATAAGTCAACTGCACTAGGCGATTGTTTTAGCAGTATCTGCATACTGGCATTAGCAACAATTGCCCGACCTAGTCTTGATTCTATAAAATCCTCTACATCTTGCGATATGGTTGTAATACCTAAGTTATATTTCCTTGCCCTTTTTGCCATTGAAAATAAGAAGTTAGCAGAATCCTCGTATTTCATTAACTGCCAGGATTCATCAACAATCAATAGCCTCCTTTTTTGGTCAGTTTTTGTTCTATTCCATATAAAGCTTAGAACTATATACATAGCAACAGGTCTTAGCTCGTCTTCTAGATCTCTTATGTTAAAAACAACCATCGGATTATTAATCTCTATGTTTGATCTTTGGGAGAAAATACCGGCGAAAGTCCCGGTTGTGTATTTTCTTAGTCTTTGAGCCAGTTGTGGTCCTGTGCCACCCATATGAAGTAGCGTATCGTATAAATCATTTATGGTTGGCGGCTCAGAGTTGTGGGTGAAAGGGTCGTTTGTAATGCCGGCCTTTTCATATGTAGTTATAAGGGCACTGTCTAAATCAGATTCCTCAACAGGGCTTAGTGCGGGTTGGGCGTTTCCAGAACCAGTAATTTGATTTTGAGCACCACCCATCATTAGCCTGAATAACCCATGAAGAGTTATTAAATTACTTTTAAGGGCAGTATCAGCCTCATCCGTATCAATAACTTTAGGCAAATCAAAAGGATTAAGCCTAGTAGTAGAATTTAAACTCAGCTTAATATATGATCCGCCGACAGCTTCACACATCTTTTGGTATTCATTCTCAGGGTCAATAATCATTATCTCTGTCCCGAACATAAGGCTTCTAAGGGCCTCAAGTTTAACAGTGAACGATTTACCGGCACCGGACTTAGCGAAGATGACAGAGTTGCTGTTTTCAAGACTAAACCTATCAAAAATAACCAACCCAGAGTTATGCATGTTTATTCCGTAAAGCACACCATTCTCTTGTGTTAAGTCAGCACTTGTAAAAGGAAAACTAGTGCTAAGTGCTCCACTGCTTAAATTTCGTCTAATTTGCAGATAATCGGTCATTTGCGGAATAGTGCTACTAAAACCCTGTTCCTGTTGTGAAGATGCTGGTTTTGAAAAGACTAGTTGCTGTCCGAGCATAGATTCAACTTTGTTTGAAACAAAATCAAGCTCTTCTTTTGAAAAACCATAAACAGTAAAATAAAGACCGAATCTAAAAAACTTTTCTTCGCCGACTTGCAACTTGTCCCTTATCTCTTCGGCATCGGTTATAGCAGCCTCTTTGGCTGGATCTCGAACCTTGCCTCTTTCGTTATCGATCTGAATGCCAGCCTCGAGCTGACTGACTTTTTTCCGAAGATTGTTTAGAACAACTTGGCTATCAACTGGATAAATATAAATCGACATATCCATAATCTCGTCTATATTAACTAGCCCACTTAGCCAACCCGTATACATTTGCCTAGGGTAGCCATAAACGTAGTATGTTCTGGCATACCTAGTTCCTATTTGGAAATAGCTTGAGCTAAACTCAACTGAACTGGGCGCAACAAAATCTCGTAAAGCGGTGATACCTTTTTGAAAAGCGACCTGGACTTCTTGTTGTTCGCGAAGACTTTGTTGCTTAGCTAAATCAATCGGGTCAACGGTTTTTTTCTTAAACAAAGCCATTAGATGTCCTCCCCGCCGGGTCTTTGGCCAGTGCCCTTAGTCACGACATCAGCGGTCAAATCATCTATATTGATCAATTGCTGTCTGGTGGAGGTATCGGGGTTATAAGAATCATAGTAGAGTTCAATTAACTCTTGAGTATCTAGAGGTAAGCCCTGAAGACCACACTCAGACAGTCCAGCAAGAACAGATTGGACCCGATTTCTTAATTCTGTTTTAGCTGTCTCAAGTACACTCTCATTTATAACAATATGAGGATTTTTTTTCGAGAAAAGTTTGATTAAGCCAAACAAAAAACTTTTACTGCCATATGCGCCACTTTGTGAGCCTGGAGTCGGATAAAAAGGAATTACAATATAAAAAAGCTTATCCATAATGTTTGCTTTGGCACTTACAGCTTCAATAAAATCTAGGTAGTTTGCCATCAGAAGAGAAAGCAACATGTTGTCTTGTTCCATCCTGATCTTATCAAGCTTATCAATGTATGGTTTTAAATCAATCTTTTGCGAATGAATATATATTTGGATTGGAAAATAGAGTGAGTTTAAAAAACCTTGATAACTATATTCGATTGCTTCTTGTTCTGTCTGACTCATCAGATCAAAATTAATACTTTTAACCATTATGACTGATCTGAATGAACCATCGTTCATTATTACGACACCGTCTCTTATTTCTGCAAAATCCAGTATATTTTGACTACTATTAGGATTGAAGTTTGTTTTAACGGTTGTTGATTGGGGTATATTTTGTCCCTGGATAATTGGTTGTTTTTGTTGAGGATTCATTTATTGCCCACTATTTATCTCAAAGAAATAACGACTTCCTTTGAATCATCGTTTTTGTTTATTTCTTTTGCTAACGTTTGAATACTTAAATTGTTGTTGCTTGCTAGATTGATTATAGCATTGTTTATTTGTTTTGGCTGCTGCTTATGAGTGTTTTCTTCTATCTGTTTAGGTAAGGGCTGACCGGGTTTTGAACCAACTTTTCTAAGGTTGGAAGTAGCCAGTTTTTTAGCTTCGTTTTTTCGCAAAAGTTCATCGTATTGCTGGTCATCCATTTTATTGATACTGCTATCATCTACAGTCTCCCCTCGAACCATGTTAATTAAATAATTTTTATGTTCACTTGTCTTTTGATTGACAACATTTTCAATTTGACTTGCTGTTTGGCTAGTACTCGGATCAAACAAATCATACTCTTCTTCTGGAGTACTTTCTGTTGGTTGGATTAGCATTTGGCTTGAAGGATCAATTAACCTTTCGGTGTTGCTGTTTGTTCCGTATACATCAATAACCTGGGGATTATAGTCGATGTTCTTAATAGCCCAGCCTCTTGAGTCTATAGTTTCTGAAAGCCGCCTCAGACGATTTCTTATTTCTGTTTGATTTAAATCTTTGACTATATTTTTGTTATCTTTTTTTGGGACTGTAATTTCGACTAGATTTTTGATTCCGAATTGATCCCAGATTCTTTTTCGAGGTCTAATCAAAAAACTAATTTTGGCTATCGCCCATATCTCAGTCGGCTGGTCTTTTATAAAAGGAAAAGCTATGAAAGAAAAAAAAGCAGTCGGTGGCAGAAACATCAAAAGTAGAAAGTAGACTCTTTTGGTTAAGGCTAAAAATGTTAAGTAAGCAAAAAAAATAGCAACCAGTAGGTACATAAATTGTCTAAAAGTGAACGGCCCAAGGATATGATCCTCGGCCTCGATATCTTGGATTACTTTATAGGTAGCCATAAGCAAATTATATCAAAAAATGTATTTAAACCTTAAGTGAGCCACAGATAATAATGCTAAAAGTTAATTAACTAGCGCTACCATCGTCAGACTCACCGGTTTCGTCGGTTGGCTTTTGGTCTTGTCCACCCGAATTTTGCATTGGCATCATCTGGGCTTTGTATAATTGATAAAGCTGAGTCCTTTTAGCTTCTTCAATTAAATCTTTAATCTTCATTTTAACACCCGATAAAGGTGATTCTATTTCCTGTGACAAGACCATATCGCCAAATGCTTGAGAGGTTTGTGGAGCGCTGGCTCCGGTCGCTTCATAAATCGAGGCCAGTGTTGCTAAATGCTTAATGTAACTAGATTCTGTATCTCTCAATTCGCTTACAATCTTTTGAATATCGGCCGGCATCTCATCTGGCTTAGACATGTCTACACCGCTATCTTGAACAGTTTTTCTAAGACCAGTTAGCTTCTGTCCTAGTTTTTCTGTAGTAGAAACGTAATAAGGGCTTAACGCTTCAATGGTTCCTGGGTTAACCGATGCCATTTGTTGTGGCATCTTAGTGGCTGTAATGTTTTCTGAAGCAGCTTCGTTAATATCTGCCGCGATATTTACACCACCAGCTTTCGGAATTGAAATAACCCCGGGAGCATTTTCCTGTTGCATTTGATTACCTTGAGTAGATACCTGTCCTGTTTGGAAAATTGATTTTCCGGGAATAATCTTGCCATTTTTGTCGGTTAGCTCATTTATTACTTTATCAACGGAACCTAATTGAACTTTTGCTCCTGGCGCGAGATCGTGTCTATTTTTAGCCGCTGCCATAGCCGAATTTTCTAAAATATCTCGTTGTGCTGTTTGTCTGTCACCACCGGCAGCAATAACTGTATCTTCAACCATTTTTGCAAAACCACCTTCGCCGACACCATATCCATCGGAAGTAGATGCTTTAAGTCCAGGCGCAATTCTTCTGAAAGTATTTTCTCCGACAGACTTAACCGCCCTTTCGACAGAAGCTGCATCTTGTTTTATTCGTCTTCGCTGTACTGGTGATATGTCAGCTCCTGGAGCTATACCGTTATCTCTCCTGAATTTATTCTCTAGCTCTTTCTCGATGCCCTTAACATCTCGGCCATGAATCATTCCGGCAGACAACATCGCACTACTACCGGCTATATTTGCTAAATCAGGACTCTTCTTAGCCGCTTCTCTGGAAACTGCCTGAGCTTGAGAGGCTAGCGAATCGTATCTGGACCGAGCACCGGACGGGTTAACACCAACTCTAGGCGCTAACGCTCTGAATTGCTCTACTTTATTCATGGCTTTATTAAGTTTTTTAAGTCCACGATCTTCAGAGAATCTCTCCCCTGCAGCCGACTTTGTGGCATATTTTTCTTTCTGGCCTTGCTTAAGTCCAGCCATAGTTTTCTTGTATCTCTCGCCCTTAAGCGCCTTGTTGAGCATCCCATAGGTCGAACCAACCAACCCTCCAGATAATTTGAAGGAAAATGGAATCAAAAAAATAGGAACTAGCATAGCGAAAATAGCCATTAGTTTATCAATAAAACTGCTTATTCCACCTCCACTGTAGTTGAACAAAGAAAATGCGGCAATTTGAGAAATTGCATAAACCGCAAAAACAATCGGGTACACCATTAAGGTTTTTACTAATAGTTGCCACCATTTTTTAAAATACTTATCGGTATTCGGAAGTATATAAAGTATAAAAGCGATCGGAGAAACTAATAGTAGAAAAACTATTATTATTTGTCTTAGAGCTAGAGTCACGAAGGTGGCCACTAAAAATAAAATAGCTGGAATCAATAAGAACAATAATATGAATCCAACGAAACCATAACTTAGTGGATCAAGTGCAAATAATCCGACTATCATTGCGCTAAAACCGACTGGTCCAGAGAAGTTTGTTGTTGATATGCTCAGACTGGAAAACGGAGCGGTCATTAGAGCTACGATTCCTTTTCCAATAATATTAAACACATCAATCATTCCAACTACGATATAAATTGATAAGTTAGACAGAATTACCATTAAAACGAGTCTTGGAACAATTTTTTTAATCGTATAAGAATCAAGTAAGCTACCCCCGATAGTTTCTCCAAAAACTACAATCAAAAGTATTAAGACTAAAATTATGTTGGCGATAATTCGGAAATTAGACCAAGCTTGATAGAATTGACTATTGCTTCCGATGAATTGAGAAGAGTCAATGTTTAGAAGTTTAGCCAAAATATCATTGTAAAATCCTGCTACCGCCCTAGAAATACCGTCTATTATTGGACAAATTACCCATGATAAATTAAAAAATCCCGATACAGTGCATGATGTATTTACACTAGGCTGGGCTGGTGCTGTAGTGCCACCACCGTTTGCCGGTGGTACAACTGGAGTAGTGGTAGCCTGGGTAACTACTGGGGCAGCCCCGACGAAACCAGTTAAAGATATGTTTTGACCAGAACTTGTTGAGCTGTTTGTTTTGCTTGGTTGATTGGGACCGAGACAACTAGTTACCGAGGTTGTTGAATTACCTATTTTTCTAGGGAATGTATCGGGTTTAGAGGAATAATAGTA
>JAJYCU010000008.1:0-1589 GCA_021778165.1 bacterium
AAGAGCCAAATCGTAAAATAGCTAAGATAATTATACTAAAACTAATAAATTTTTAAAATTTGGTGGGCGATAAAGGACTCGAACCTTTGACCTCCTCGGTGTAAACGAGATACTCTAGCCAACTGAGCTAATCGCCCTAAAAATTATCATCTAATTATATCATCTAACCTTAATTTTCTAATATAAATAAATTAGATAATCTGTTATTATTTTAATACCTAATGCGCGAGTGGTGGAACGGTAGACACACTTGTCTGAGGGGCAAGCGCCTTTAAAAGCGTGGAGGTTCAAATCCTCTCTCGCGCACCAAAATTAATTACTAATATAAAGAACAGCTGTTTTTTATATATTTTAATTACACGTTAGTTTAAATTTTTAGGGTATAACAGAATGTATAGGTTTTTTAGTTAATTTCTTGGTAAGTGATTATAAAGGTTAGATAATTCATAATCATTTCTTAGTAGAATTTTTAGGTCATCTGTCGTTGTATCGAATTTAACACCAGGATTAAGTAACTTATAAGGATCAAAAATATCTTTTACTTTTTTGAATAATTCAAGTAACTCTGGGCTATAAAATGAAGAAAGTGCTGGTGTCATTAATCGACCATCATTACCTTCTGATGATATTGTTCCATCTAAAGATTTAACTAATTCGACATATTCATCGATGAGTTTAAAAATTTTTTGTCTATCACCGACTTGAGCAACATCTAATCTAGGTTGAACATGGATTATCCCACTTCCAGCATGACCCCAGATAGCAGGCGAGATAGTCGATTTTTCAAAAATCTGATAAAGCCCCTTAATATATTCAGCTAAATGTTTAACAGGGACAGAACCATTACCGATTAAAGGGACAGAACGGCTTAATCCATTGTTATGTGAGACAATATAACTTGATACATCTCTAATTTTCCATAATTTTTCTTGATCTACTTTTTCGTATTCAATCATTATATTACTAGCATGTTTATCTAGTATTTTATTTGCCTTTTTGATTATCTTTTTCATGGCTCGATCACTTGGAATATCGTACTCGATAAAAATCATGAAGCTAGGATAAGGTTTTTCAATAATATCTTTAAAAACATTTGGGTTAATGGATGCTGCTTCATTTAACAGGTTCCCATCAACAACTTCAATTGCTGATGCTAATTCTGATAATTCTTTTATTTCTGTAACTATATTTTGTAGCTGCTCTAAGCTATCACAAGATGCAACTAATAATACGGTTTCGGGGTTATGAATTTCTGTTAACGTATCGATCTGAGAGACTATCCCGAGCGTACCTTGACTACCAATAATAAGTGGGGTTAAGTCAAAAGAGCCATCTCTTCTTTTAATATCAATCAAATCATAACCAGCATTATTTTTATCTATAACTAAATCTTGTTGTCTAATTACTTCAATTTCTTCTTCTATTAAAGTATCAAGATTTCTATAAATTTCACCTTCAAAAGTCGTTAAACCTAATTTTTTATTCAACTCTTTAGCTGACAAACGGCCAGTTTCAATTACTTCTCCGTTAGCAAGCACTAATCTTAACTTTGAAACAAAATTCCTCAATCCTCCATATTTTATAAGGTT
>JAJYCU010000008.1:1599-11091 GCA_021778165.1 bacterium
CTTGAATTATTTGAAACCGCACCACCCACTGTGGAATATTCTGCCGATGAAGGTGCTGGGGGCAAAAAACGACCATGAGTATGCAGAGATTGTTGTAGTTTACCGAAGTTAATCCCAGGTTCAATTTTTACTAATCCAGATTTTGGATCAAATTCTAAGATACGATGTAAGTGAGCACTAAAAACCATAATAATACCAGTACCAATTGCGGCACCAGTTTGATCAGTGCCAGAGCCTCTGGCTGTAATTGGAATAATCTTCCCTCTTTCAGCTAATTGCCAAGTAAACCTAGCAGATTTTCTGATATCATTCTCATTCCTCGGATAGACTATCAACAATGGTTGTATAGACAAGATACTATTGTCTGTTGAAAAGTATTTTTTGGCATCAGTTGAAGTCATAACTTCACCCAATAAATGTTCTTGTAAATAATATGCTACTTTACTCATTTTAGATTACTTCTACCTGTGATTTACTACTTATTATCTTTAAAAATAATACCATAATATTTATGTTTTTTATTAGTATTGGTGCGGATAAGAGGACTTGAACCTCCACGATCTATGATCACTAGTCTCTGAAACTAGCGCGTCTACCATTCCGCCATATCCGCAAATAAAACACTACTTAATATTTTATAAGATATTAGTAGGTTTGTCTCACTGTATTTATTTGCCAGTTGGATACATTGTTTAAAATATCTGATTCAGTATTTATTTGAGCCTCAGATAAATTATTTATAACGGAGTGACTTATAAATAACAACCGTGGTTGATATAACCCGATAGCAGGAACTTGTTGTTGCCAGTTTTTCAAAAAATCTTGATATTTAATAACTCTTAAAGCTGGATCTAAACGAGTCCTGCCTTCTTCTAATGACAAATCAGCAGACTTATTACTAAATTCTGAGTAGTTTAAATTGCCCGTGCTTGGATTGTTGATTTGTGAACTATTCCAATATACGAAGACATCTGGATCAACGCCAATAGATATTGAATTTAATAAAGCATCATACTGATGATACTGTAACGATAGATTAAAACTACTAGGGTCCTGAGCAATAATGTTCAATTTAACTCCGATTTTTCTCCACTGAGATTGAAGTATGTAAGCAACTTTCAAATCAGAATTTAAAACAGTTAAAGAAAAAGTTAGTTCTTGGCCATTTTTATACCTATAACCGTCTTTTGCTAATATATACCCGTCTTGAGTTAATATATTATTGGCATCTGATAAATTATATCCATATTGTTGATAAGCCCGTTGGAAAGCAAGTTGATTGATAAGCAAAGGTTCTACAACCTCAAGTGTTGGATAACCAATTGATGTCACGATTGAGTTTATATTGGTAGCCTCAATAATACTTTTACGTACTTGTAAATCACTTAAAACCCCAGTACTAACTTTAAAAAAAACATACGTTCCAGCGGTATATATAAAGTTATAACCAGTATACTTAGCTTTAATCAAATTTGTATTGTTAAGTCCAATTGCCCCATATACTTGATTATTATTATAAGCATCTATCAAATTTCGATTACTAGAATAACTTTTAATAATTAATTGGGATAATTGTGGGCTACCACCATAATACTTATTATTTGGTAATAAATCGATCTGACTTTGAGCATTAGACGGACTATTGCCTGTTTCTTCGATACCTTCCCATTTAAATGGCCCCGAGCCAATTGGATTTGCGGTATTAAATAATACTGAACTCATATCAATTGGTGGAATATTATTTAAGATATGCTGAGGCAATATGCCGGTTGTCAAGGAGTAAATGAAAGAGGCTAAGGAATCTGGCAAAGTAAAACTAACAGTCGTACTGTTTAATGCTTTAACTGATACAGACTGAAAACTACTGGCATACGGTGACTGGGAATTTGGGTCTTCGATTGTATTGTAAGTAAATACTACGTCTGATGCAGTAATCGGTTGGTCATCTTGCCAAAAAATATTTGGCCGTAGTTTAACTGTATAGATTTTACCCGTTGAATCTAGAGTATAGCTTTGTGCTAAATCACCAACTAATTGATTTTTATTATTATATTTAAAAAGGCTGGCAAAAAGTAAATGTGACACTATACTATCAACACTTGAATTAGCATAAATAGGATTAGCGTTGGTAAATAAACCCGTAACACCTAGGCTAAGGCTACCACCACTGCTAAATTTGCTAGTCTGGTAATAATCATTTAGCATAAAATTTTGCGTAAAAACAACTGTAATCAATAAAATAACTAGAAATATCCAACTAAAAACAAACCTTCCTGAACTTTTTAGTGTTGTATATTTCTTAAAAAAATTAATCTCAATAAACTTATTTAATTCATCAATAAGATTATCTAAATAATGTTGAAATTTATCTACTTTTAATTTGATTAAATTCATAAGGCTATAAAAAAAGCCTATTTTTTGACTATAACGCTAAGAATTAAAGAAATTCCAAAAATTAAAGCTGTAACGATGGTTATCTGGAAAATAGTCTTATCTGTACCTCTTCTAACGGTGTTGACTTCTCCAGCACCCCCTAAACCAGCTCCAAGAGATGCTCCTCTAGTCTGAATTAAAATTAAAAAAGTTAAAAACAGACTGCTACCAATTGTAAAATAATTATAAATTGTCATAAAAAGTCCCTATATATATCTTTCTTCTAAAATTGCGCTTACTAAATAATTCAATAACCCAATTATAATACCTGCGAATATTGCTGTCCAGAAGCTTTGAATATGTAGTGGTGGAAATAACTGACTTGCTAAGTAAACTGTTAGCCCGTTAATTACCACCATAAATAATCCTAATGTAAATAAAATTGCCGGCAAAAACAATATAACTAAAATTGGTTTAATGATGGCATTAATGATGGCCAACACTAAACCGGCAATCAATATATCTATCAGATGGCTTCTTGTATTGACTGCTTGGTTTAAAAAATGAGTAACTATATATAATCCAAATGATGCAATCGCCCATCTAACTAATAATCTATTTAATTGTTTTATCATATTATCTTAACTAAAGTTTAAATATTAATAAAATTTTAATTATACGTTTATTTAATATCTTTATTTTCTAAACTTACTTAAAATAAACTTTTAAGTATCTAGTTTAAGCTTTACTCATAATAGCATATTCGGTCTTTAGGTTACTACTGGTTTAGTAAACTTTATTCTTTACCAAATATTCTTTAATTTTTTTTGCTTTGTCTTGGCCAATTATCTTAGATAAATCTTCTGATGATATAGAATTTAGTTTTCTAAGTGAACTAACACTCTTTAAGATTTTAAGTCTAGTGTTTTTGCCAATTCCTGGGATGTTATCTAAAATAGATCTGACTGAATATTTTCTTTTTAACACTGTATGGTAATTAACAGCAAAACGATGACTTTCATCTCTAACCCTTTGAAGAAGTTTCAGTGCTGGATTTGATAATGGAAGATTAATTATTAAAAAATTCTCAGTAAATTCAATATTACCATTAATCTTAGCTAAATAAGTCCTATCTACTTCTACTCCACTGGCCATTGTGCCATCGTCTCTTTTTAATTGAATTACGATTTGTTCAGTTTTTTTAGCTAAACCAATGAAAGGTATATTAGTCATGTTTAAAATATTTCGTGCACTTATAGCAGCATCTAATTGTCCCTTGCCACCATCAATCAGAACTAAATTAGGTAGACCCCAAGAAATAATATTGTCTTTTGAAAATCGACGTAATATAGTCTGATGCATATTAGCAAAATCATCATTTTTTTGTAAACTCATTTTGAATTTTCGATATGCGGTTTTATCACTTAAACCATTACTAAAAACAACCATACTTGAAACCACATTCGTACCTTGCATATGTGAAATATCATAACCTTCAATTCTTTTACTTATAGTCGGTAATTTTAATATCTTTTTTAACTGATCAAGTGAATCATCGTTAATCTTATTACTAGTTAATCGACTAGTCATCATCACTTGATTATTGAGGTTTTTTAAAGCATTCAATTGATTACGATATTTTGCAGCTGTCTCAAAATCTTGCTTACTAGCTGCTTTTAACATATTTTTTTCAATTTCTTTTTCTATTAGTTGCTGCTTTCCTTCTATCACCGCCATCAATTTCCTCAGATTTGATTTATATTTTTTTAGGCTTGTTTTGTTCTCTTCAAGACCAGGGTCTAAACCTAAGAAAAAATCTAAAGATACTCTTTTAGACTTTGTAATATTTTGTTTAATTGAATACGGGAATATTTTTCTTAAATATCTAAGGGCAATTTTTATTTCCAGTGCATTTAGATAAGGACCAAAATATTTAGCATCATCATCTAAAGGTCTTCTAACTAATTTGACAATTGGATGGCTAGAAGAATAATTTATTCTAATATAACTGACAGATTTATCGTCCCTGAGTAAAATATTATATTTAGGTAAATATCTTCTAACCAATTCAGCTTCTAAAAATAAAGCTTCTAGTTCGCTACCAACTACTTCAAAAGATAAATCCCTAATATCTTTTACTAATGCACTAGTTTTAGCATCCTTTCGAGCTGGAGACTGAAAATACTGTCTTACTCTGTTTTTTAGTTTAATAGCCTTGCCGATGTAAATAATTTCACCAGCATCATTCTTAAAAAAATAAACACCTGGCTGAAAAGGTAATTCATTTATTTTACTAGCAAGTTCAGATTTCATACTAATCTTTAATTTAAAACTAAAGACGCGAAACTTCAACCTCTTGTTTGCAATTTGATGAACAAAAGATGCTATTTTCAGCACATTTAGAACAAAGAATTATTAGTTTATTGCAACTTTTATTGGCACAATTTTCATAATTACTAGTTTTATTATTGCAACTAGAACAAACAGCGATGTCCTTTGCCTTCGAAGAGAATTTCATTCCCATACGACGGTCGAAAGTATATAAAGAACCCTCCCACAGGCCATCATCGCCATACGTTTTACCATAATTATCAATTCCACCATCAATTTGATAAACCTCTTTGAAGCCATTTTTTTTCATCATAACAGTCAAAACTTCACATCTTATTCCACCAGTACAATAAGTTATTACTGCTTTATTCTTTAAATCTTTATATTCATCTTTTTGAAGTTCAGAACTAAATTCTCTAGTATAGTTTACCTTAGGAATAACGGCATTTTTAAAACGACCAGTCCAAGCCTCATATTGATTGCGACCATCAAAAAAAACCACATCTTTTGGTCGAGATTCGACTAATTTATGAACTTCTTTTGGAGAAAGATGTTTACCTCCGTCTTTAAGACCTTTTTTAGTCACTTTCAAATCAGAATCCGTCAAACCAAAAGTTACAATTTCTGACCGAATTTTTACAGAAAGTTTTGGGAAATCATTATTACCACCATCGCTCCATTTGTATTTTATATCTTTAAATGGTAAGTACAGTTTATTTTCTTTAATGTAGGTTTTAAGCTTATCGACCGGTCCACCTAGTGTCCCGTTTATACCATGTTTTGAGATAATAATTCGTCCAGTTAATTGATTAGATTCACCTAATTTCTTTTGCCATAATAAAACCGCATTCAAATCTTTTAGTGGCGTAAATAAATAAAATAGTATTATTTTTTCCATCTAATAATTATACCTTAAAATATAGTACTAAGATTAAGACTATTAACAAGATCAAAATTAATGATAATAAAATTATATTTAATGGATTAATAATTTTCGGTGTTTGACTGTTGATATTTGATTTTAATTTATTATCTTGCTTTATATTTTGATTATTAGAAATTTTTACTGCAATAGGTAAATTATTTTTATTATCTAATATTAGATTCTTTTCAACCAAAAGTTCTTCAACTGATTTTGGTGAACTAAACTGAACTGGCATATTGTCTTCATCCCTAACATCTTTATAGATTGGGTCTTTCTCGAAATCTATTTGATGTAGTATAAGTTCTTTTTTCAAAATCTCTTCAAAATGGCCTGTAGCCAAATATTCTTTAACAACTCGCCTCATCCCATTTAAGCTAATTTCACGGTTTTTAAATATTTGTTTCAGAGAAACATTTTCTAGTTTTATTTTCTCGCTAATTAAAATAATTTCCTTATCAGACAAATTAAGTTTTACTTGTTTTGCGTTTTCAAAAGATTTGTCCTGGTTGCGTTCAATATTATTAGATTGAGGGATTAAAGTATTTTGCTCAGGAATAGTTTGGATGTTACCACCTTGAATCTCATTTCTAATCCGAAGTTTAAATACCTCAACTTGATTATCTAATCTTTCTAAATGACTTCTCAAACCTACTTTTAAATCAAGTGATGATTCAATAGGTTTTTCAACTGCTTTAATCCTATATATTTCATTATTCAAAAACTCGAAGGCGGATTTTTTCTTTTCTGAAACAATTGGGACTAATTTCGGTAATTCGGACTTTTTATTCGGTTTTTTATATTCAAAATTCAATCGAGAAGTTTCGATAATAGTATTCCGTGAAACAGGTTGACGCAACTCTATATCATTTAAAATCTCACCTTTCTCAAACTGAGACGAAGTAATTGAGTATGCTTTATGTAAATCACCGGTTGATGATAGATTAGTTAAAAAATATTCGACTTTAGTATTTCGATCAAAATGAGGTAATTCACTTAAATGTATATCGGCTATGGATTGAAGAATTATCTTATCTTCATCTGGAGAAATAATCTCAGTAAAAGTTGAGGTGTCATCTTCAGCTTGAGCTTCATCTTCTTTTTCAACTGTTTTACTCTCATGAGATTTATCTAATGAATACCCCAAATTAGGTCGTAACAAGGTTCTATCTGAATCTCCGGATGTAATCTCAGCAGAAGTTGAGGTGTCATCTTCAGCTAAATTGGATTTTTGTAGGCTATCTAGCTGAACTGATTCTGAATCTATTAATAAACTACTGTCGTCATCTGATGTAATCTCAGTAGAAGTTGAGGTGTCATCTTCAGCTTGAGCTTCATCTTCTTTTTCAACTGTTTTACTCTCATGAGATTTATCTAAAGGACTTTTTATCTCAAATAGATTACTTAATTTAAATTCTTCATTATCTTTAGACTTAAACTTAGAAAAAAAATTCTGAATTAAATTAGATTTTTTTGTCTTATGTTTTTTGTCATCTTCCTGCTCTTCGTCGTCTTCTTCTTCAGGATTGTTATTAAAATTCTCAAACTCCATAATATTTAAATATTATATTCTACAGAACTACTTAGCAATATATTATTCTTTTGGCGCCTCTGTGCTAGTAGGATTTTCTTCGACGGCTGATTCTTCTGTAGTTTCAATTGTCTCTTCTTCTCCACCAGCAAGTGCGTTATTAGCTGCTTCAATAGCACTTGGTTCATATACGCTTGCAATACTGGCAGTAGGATCAGACTTTAATGTTACATTTTTTGGCAATATAAGATCACCAATAGAAAGATGATCGGAAGGTTCAACTAATTTTTCAGCATCATAGAATATTGCATCTGGTAAATTATTAGGCAAGGCTTCAACCAAAACTGATTCTAAATGCTCAATAACAATTAAACCAGCACGTTCAGCAGGTGAAGATTCGTTACCTTCAGCATATCTTGGCTTAATTGGAATTTCTGCTTCAACTAATTGATCAGTGAAAATTGAATTAAAAACAACATGAGACAAAGTTTGTTTCTGTGGTTCATAATCAGTTTCTTTAATCATTGTTGTTATTTCTCTTTTCTGATCGGTAGACTTTAAAACAACAGGGTGATGTTTACCGGCTGCGGATATAACAGATACTAGTTCTTTAAGCGATACCTGAGCAATAACTGAAGGTTTTCCATGATCATGAATAACAATCGGAACTTGCCCTAATTTTCGAATTTTTTTTACTTTTTTACCTGTTAATTCTCTTTTTTCAAATGATAACTGAATAGTGGTATCTGTCATATAAACTAAGTTCTACTCCTTTAAAGTTGGCTAATTTATATTTAATTATAGCAGATAATTGATTAGACTAATAATAAATTAGCCTGTAATATTATATTAATGTTTAATGTTGATCATTTATTACAAATTGGTGGCTTGTGGCTTATAGCAACTTTTATTTTTGCTGAAGTAGGCTTATTCTTAGGTTTTTTTCTACCTGGCGATACACTTTTAATAGCAGCTGGTATTTATGCTAAAGAAGGAAAGCTATCTCTTTCAACAGCACTTCTTGTTATTGCATTAGCCGCTATTACTGGAGATAATTTTGCTTACTTTATTGGCCGAAAACTTGGACCAAAAGTTTTTACAAAACCTGATAGTTTACTACTCAGAAAAGATCACATCGAACAAGCTGAAAATTTTTACTTAAAATATGGCCCAAAGACTGTCCTGATTGCACATTTTTTTCCAGTAATCAGATCATTTTCACCATTACTAGCTGGTGTAGGAAAAATGAATTATAGAAAATATTTTATATACGATTTTATAGGCGATAGTTTATGGGCAGTTATCGTCACACTACTTGGCTATTATGTTGGCAGTCGTATCCCTAATATAGATCATTATATTTTGATTGTTTTAGTTGGAGTAGTGGTCATTTCTTTAATCCCAACTTTTTATCATTTATTTAGAATCATCCGTAAAAAACGCTCTATAAAATCTTCTTCAAATACTGACCAGTAAAACTATTAGGACTCTTTGCAATCTGATCTGGAGTACCCACGGCGACAATTTGACCGCCTGCCTCACCTCCTTCTGGGCCCATATCAATTATCCAATCAGCATTCTTTATAACATCTAAGTTATGCTCAATAATTATGACACTATTTCCGTGATCGACTAATAAATGAATTATTTTTAGTAATTTTTCAACATCGCCCATATGTAGTCCAGTTGTTGGTTCATCTAAAATATATAAGGTTTTCCCGGTTGGTCTTCTAGATAATTCAGTAGCTAACTTAATTCTTTGAGCTTCACCACCACTTAGAGTAGTGGCTGGTTGCCCTAATTTAATATAACCAATTCCAACATCAACTAATGTTTGTAGTTTTCGAGACAGAATTGGAATGTTTTCAAAAAATTTAAACGCTTCATCACAAGTCATATTCAAAATATCACTTATATTCTTAGACTTATAGTGAATCTCAAGTGCTTCTTTGTTATATCTTCTACCCTTACAAACTTCACATTCAACATAAACATCAGGCAAGAAGTGCATCTCTATCTTTATAATTCCATCACCCGAACAATTTTCACATCTTCCACCCTTTACATTGAAACTAAACCTACCGGCACTGTAGCCTCTCAGCTTAGCATCGGGTAGTTCAGCGAATAGTTCACGAATTGGCGTAAAAAGTCCAGTGTAGGTAGCTGGATTAGAGCGTGGGGTACGCCCAATTGGTGACTGATCAATAATAATTGCTTTATCCAAATTATCTATTCCTAAAATTTCTTCATGGTATCCGGGTACTGTATTGGCATGATGAAGTCTAGCTTGTAATTCTTTGGCTAAAATATCATTTATTAAACTTGATTTACCTGA
>JAJYCU010000009.1 GCA_021778165.1 bacterium
TTTTTCCATTATTGCTTTAATTGACAAAGCTTCAACTCTAGCTTGACTAGGGTCATAAACACCACAAGGCAAATCACAATGAGCGTAAACAGTTTTTATGAATTTAAGTTTCATTTTATATCTCCTAGAATTATGTTTCTATTTTTAATTATATATCTTTTTCAGGCCCAATCATCATTTTATTACGCCATTCTAATATTTTCTTGTGGTTACCGCTCAATAAAACATCTGGTACTTTTTGGTCCTTGAAATTTTCTGGTCTTGTGTATTGTGGAAATTCTTTTGTTTGGTCATCGCTCATAAATGACTCTATTTGAACGCTTTCATTACCACCAAGCACTCCTGGAATTAATCTAGTTATAGAATCAACCAAAACCATTGCTGGTATCTCACCACCAGTTAAAATATAATTGCCAATGCTATAGATGTAATCAACATAGCTAGTTATTCTTTCATCGTATCCCTCATATCTAGGGCATACGATAAGATAGTTAACATCAGACGACGCGAGTGAAATAGCATCAGACTGAAGATATGTCTTACCTCTAGGTGAAGGTAAAATAACTTTTAATTCTTTATCAGATATTTTTTTGGTGTGATTTATTAATTTATAGAGTTGCTCAACCATTAATAACATACCATCACCTCCACCATAAGGAGTATCATCAACTTGTTGACGAGGACCATTACCAAAATCTCGGATATTAATTAATTGAATATCTATCAGCTTTAAGTTCCTAGCTTTAAAAAGCATACTTTGATCTAAAACCCCATCAAAAATTTTAGGGAATAATGAAGCTAGATAAAAAGTAACCAAATTAATACACTTTCTAGTTAACTTTAAACGTCTAAATCGTCAAACTCAGCTAACTCGTCTCTGGTTTGCTTAAATCGATCAACGCTTTCTTCGACTTTAGGCTCGTCTGCTATCTCGTTGTCGGCTTTAGGCTCTTCGCTCTTTACATCTTCTTGTGGACTTTGTGATTCATTAGAATTTTCTGGTTTAGAATATCTTTCATTGCTAGAAAATTCATCACTTCTTCGATTCTCACCGTTATCAACAATTTTTAAATTATACCTGGCATCATTTTTAGTACCAAGTGCACGTAATAATGTTCTAATACTTTGAGCTGTAGCACCATGTTTACCGATTACACGACCTAAATCTTCTGGGTCAACTGTAAGTTCTAATAAAACACCTTTTTCATCAATTCTACGTACAACCATTATTTTATCTGGTTTGCTGACTAGTGATTTAACAACATATTCAACAAATTGTTGGTCAATACTGCTCATAATAAGTAACTCCTTGTAAAGTATTAATAGTAATAGTTTAAATTATAGCAAAAAAAATCTTCCGACTCTATTTATTTATGATTTATTCAGCTTTTTTAGTGCTATCAGTTGGTTCAGCTGCTTCAGCAACTTCTTCAGTCTTATTCTCAACAGTTGGCTCTGTCTCAACTATGACTTCTTCGACTATAGGCTCTACTTCAACTACAGATTCAACTTCTTTTTCTACTTTAGGCTGATTCTTTCGTAATTTTTCGGGATGTTTTATGACCGATTTAGCTTTTTTACTACCTTCAACCCAAGAAGGCATAGTCATTTTTTCAGATTTAAAAAGACTAACAATTCGAGGTGTTGGTTGAGCACCATTGTTTAAAAAAGTTTTAGCCTTCTCTACATCAAGATTTAAGTCTTTTGTATGAGGGTTATAACTTCCGAGAGAGGCCACGATTTTACCACTCGTAGGTGTTCGTCTAGAATCTTGAACAACAATTCTAAACATAGCGTGTGATTTACGACCAGTCCTTTGCAAACGAATAGATAACATATTTAATTAAATTTTACAGATTCTTTCTAATCCAAGATTAAAATATTATTTAAAACTATGGTTGTTATTCTACAGATTAATTACTCTGTTGTCAATTAAATATCATAAAATATTAAGATTTAATAGTTTTGTATTTATTTAGAGCAGCACTAGCAGCTTTCTGTTGGGCAATCTGCTTTGATGGGCCCTCTCCTTGACCCATTAATCGATCTTTGACATAAACTCCGACTGTAAAAAGTTTGTCATGATCTGGCCCTATCTCATCAATAACTCTGTAAATAGGAGTTGACTCATCCTGAGCTTGAGCTAATTCTTGAAGTTGAGATTTTGAATCCATCCACGAACCAGTCTCCAAAATTCCTTTAAGAGTAGTAATCAGGCTTTCGGTAATAAATTTAGCAGCAGCACTAAATCCTAAATCTAAATAAATTGCGCCTACGACCGCTTCATAGCAATTAGCCAGAATTTGTTCTTTAGCTCTTTCTGTGCCTCTTTTTTCTCCTTTAGATAGTCTCATCATATCTAAAAAGTCATAACGTGCCGCAACTGCTCCGATACTTTCAGTTCTAACTAAGCTACTTCGCCAATTTGTTAGGATACCTTCTGGTTGCTGAAAATTTAAAAATAAATATTCTGTTACAACCAATTCTAAAACTGCATCTCCTAAAAATTCGTATCTTTCATTGTGTTCTAAATTTAATTTTTTATGCTCATTTAAATAAGACCGATGCGTAAAGGCGATTATTAATTTATCAATATCATTAAATGTTATTCCTAATTTATTGATTGAAAATTGTTGATAAACCGATTTGTCCATAGAGTTTAAACTTATAATTTATTTTGCCTAATTCTTTTCATCGCAACTAATATTAATTTACCAATATCGTCATATGCTATTTTATCAATTGCTTCATTTGATTTAAACCATTTAATATCATTTAACCATTCTTCAGGTTTAAAATTATTAGTATCGCTAATTGCTTCAACTAAATAAACATGCATAGTCATGAGAACAAGTGTTTGTTCTCTTCGATAGCGAAAATTAACTTTACCGAGCCAGGAATAAACCTTAACTCCAGTTAGACCTGTCTCTTCTGCAATCTCTCTCTCAGCAGTCTTTCTAGGCTCCTCACCAGGTTCTACATGTCCTTTGGGTATTGTCCAGCGATTTTTAGTATCTTGGATTAAAAGGACCTCTACTTGGGGGCTATTGGCAGTTCTACGGAATATTACACCTCCAGCGGTTGTTTCATGAACAACTTCTGAAATATCAGATTTTCTTTTATATACAAATTTTTTTAAACCATTAATTGGCTGAGGTCTTTTCATATTATTACCTTACTTAAATATTTAACTGTGGGTCTCCTGGGTAGAAAAAAATTATTTAGTTTTTTTAGTCTTTGAACTATTTAGTAGAACCGTTCCTAGCACACCATTTATGAATTTTGAAGAATTAATATTTCCAAAAGCTTTGGCGAGCTCTACCGATTCATTAATCACAACTTTAGGTGGGACATCGGTTTCATAGAGCAATTCATATAAACCAATCCTCAAGATATTTCGATCAATCCTAGCAATCTGATCGATTGGCCACTCAGGGGCTATTGGTTGAAGCTTTTTATCCAAAATATTAAGTTTTTTCAAAATACCATGAACTAAATCAGTCGTAAATGCTCTATCCTGAATTAAATCATGATACCTTTGAAAATTTCGATTTAAAATATCATCAATCTGGCAGGATAAATCCTCGCAATCATTTCTGAATTCAAATTCAAACAAAGTCTGAAGAGCTATTATTCTTCCTAAATGTCGATTTGATGCCATTTTGTAGACCTTTTTTAACTATTAATTTTTTTAAAATACGTGGCAATCAAGCTTGCTCATCTATTATTTTGAACTCTTAACAACTTTAACACCGGATTCTCTAACCGTCGTTCTTACTTTGACAGGTGACTTAGAATTAACTCTTCTGGCTAAATCCAAAACTAAATGCCTTCTCCGGGTACCGGTTTTTCTTGGGCTGGTACGTTTCTTAGGTTTACCCATGTAATATTATTCTCCTTTGATGTTATGCTAATTTAATTAATATAATAACTTTTTTAAGCTGATTTTACAATTAAATTAAGTAATGTTTATACAACAAAATTAATAATTTTATCTTTAACGAAAATAGTTTTTTTGATTGATTTTTGATCAATAAACTTAGCAACTCTTTGATCATTTAAGACTAGCTTAGTGATTTCTTCTTGACCTGTACCTGTTGGTAATATAAAAGTAGCTCTCATCTTACCGTTAACTTGAGCGATAATAGTAATATTATCCGTACTTAGAAGATTCTTGTTAAATACTGGCCAAGTGCTTAAATGGACAGAGTCTTTATTGTTAAGCTTTTGTCGCCAAATTTCTTCAGAAATATGTGGTGCAAAAATTGCTAATAGTTTTATATATTGGCTAATTGCATCAAGCCATATATCTTTATTGAAGTTTATTGCAACGTCATTAAATATTTTATAAAAACCATTTAAGGTCTCCATTAAAGCAGCTATTGCCGTATTAAAATTCATCAACTCAATATCATTACCGACTTTATTGATTAAATTAGCCATGATTTGTTTGATGTTTTTATCTTCTTGCTCAGAAACAGATTGATTACTATCTCTTAAGATTATCTGATCAACTAAAACCCACACCCGATTCAAATATCGATAAGTACCACCAAGAATTTCTGGGTTCCAAGGTGTCGTTAAATCATATGGTGCTATAAACGCAATGGCTAATCTTAAAGAGTCAGCCCCATAGCCACTTTCAATTATATCGCTCGGATTTACGACATTACCTTTACTTTTACTCATCTTTAAACCATCTGGTCCTAGAATAATTCCCTGCCCTCTTCTGGCTTGATAAGGCTCTGGGGTTGGAACCATTTTTTGATCATATAAAAATTGGTGCCAAAACCTAGAATAAAGTAAATGGAGAGTGGTGTGCTCCATCCCCCCCAGATACAAATCAACATTTTGCCAATAATCTAGTTTATCTTTATCGGCGAAACTTAGATCATTATGGGCATCAAAATATCTCAAATAATACCAACTGCTACCAGCCCAGTTAGGCATCGTATCGGTCTCTCTTTTTGCTGGCTGCTGACAAATTGGACATTTAGTATTAACAAAACTATCAATAAGCGATAATGGGCTTTGACCATTGTCAGTTGGCTCATATTTATCAACTGGCGGCAATTCGACCGGTAAATCCTCGTCAGGAACGGCTACAGCACCATGTTCAGGGCAATGAATGATAGGAATTGGCTCCCCCCAATAATGTTGACGAGAAAAAATCCAATCCCTTAACCTGTAATTAACTTTTTTCTGTGCTTGTCCTTTACTGACCAAGTATTCCAGTATTTCTTCTCTAGCTTTTGCAGATGTTAGTCCATCGAATCTTTCAGAATTAATCAAATAACCATCCTCAGTGTAAATATCTGTCATAGAAACCACTTTATCTCTTAGTTGTTGATCTTTTGGCACAACGCTAACTGTTGCGTCAATATTGTGTGTTTTCAAGAATGTAGCATCTCGTTCATCATGGATATCGCCAAATACTGCACCGGTACCATAATTAACAAGTACAAAATCTGCTATCCAAATCGGGATTAACTTAGAATTAATCGGATTTATAGCATAAGCTCCACTAAAAACTCCTGTTCGGTCCTTATCAATATTCTGTCTGTCAATCTCTGATTTTAATTTTACCGAATTAATATAATCATTGACTGTCTGTTTATGCTTGGGGTTTACAATATCTTTAATCATTGGGTGTTCAGGAGCTAAAATTAAACACGCTGCGCTATAAATCGTATCAATTCTAGTTGAAAATACTTCAATAATTTTATCCGAACCTGATACATTAAATTTAATTTGAGCGCCATTGCTTCGACCAATCCAATTTATTTGTTGATCGGCAATTTTCGAGGGATAATCAACTGTTTTAAGGCCTTCAATTAATCGATCTGCATAATCAGTAATACGCATAATCCATTGCTTAAGTAATTTTTTTTCAACAAGAGTATCACACCTTTCATGACGACCATTAATTACTTCTTCATTAGCTAGTCCAGTTTTACAAAACGGACACCAATTTATAAAAGTTTCATCTTGGTAAACTAAACCAGCTTTAAAAAATCTTAAGAATAGCCATTGGGTCCATTTATAATATGATGGGTCCGACGTCTTAAAAGTTCTCTGCCAGTCAATTGATAATCCCAAGCTTTTAAGCTGGGTCTCAAAAATAGCAACATTATCATCTGTTGCTTTAATTGGTGAAACTTTATTTTTAATAGCATAATTCTCAGTTGGTAGGCCGAATGCATCGAAGCCCATTGGGAATAAAACATTATAACCATTCATTCTTTTATATCGAGCTAAAATATCTCCGATTGTATATTCCCTCGTGTGACCAATATGTATGCCACTGCCTGAAGGATATGGAAACTCAGTCAACATGACAAACTTTTTCTTTTCAGCAAAATCTATAGCTTGGTAGATTTTATCCTCCTGCCAAACTTTTTGCCACTTTGTTTCGATATCTTTTGGATTATAGCGTTTCATGATTAAAACTGTTTAAGATAATTGGTTGAAAAACTTGAATTAAGTTTATTTTTCTGTTCATATTTTTCCAAGGCAAAAAAGATTAATCTTTCTACTAAATCAACATTACTAAGACCAAATTTTTGAAAATTATGAGAATAAAGTGATCCTGGCATTGGATTTATTTCGTTAAAATAAACAATGGACTTCTTACTATCAATTAGAAGATCAACTCGCGCTATACCCGATAGATTGAATAACTTAAATACTTCTAGAGCCAGTGTTTCAGCTGATTTATATAATTTAGCTGGCAAATCAGCGGGTACTTGGCTATAGCCTTCACTGGCTCCCAATGAACTCTTGCTGCCTTTTTTCTGGCCACGTAAATATTTGGTATCAAAGTCAAAGAAGTCAGCCTGCTGTAACATTGGTCGCTCTAGATAAGCTGGTTCTGGTACATCATTACCGATAATCGGCAGAGTAACTTCAATTAAGTTAGCTACTTCCTCTTCTACAATTACTAAATCATCATAATGAAATGCAAGTTCTAACGCATTCTCTAGTTCTTGATTGTTATTAACTCTACTTATACCTATTGATGATCCTAAGTGAGCTGGTTTAACAAAAAGTGGCCAATTAAGTTTAGTATTTATTTCGTTAATTATCTTCTGGCCATTTTCTTTATAATTAATATTTTTATAAAATAAAAAATTACTGGTTGAAATACCATTTGCGACAGCCAGTTGTTTAGCTAAAACCTTATTCATAGCAATAGCTGAGGCAGGCATATCACAACCAACATAAGCTACATTTGCCATCTCTAATAATCCCATTAGATCACCATCTTCTCCGTACGTTCCGTGCATAGCCGGGAAAACAACATCTATTAACAATTTTCGGCTACTAATTGAACCACCAGTTGATAGAACTAACCCTTGATCAAATTTTAAACTAATCGGTTTTAACTTTTTTAATAGTGAATTTATCTTACCCGATGTATAAGTTTCAATATCGGCTAAAGCTTCATGCCAATACCATTGTCCAGTTTTAGAAATATATAAAGGCTCTACCTGGTATTTCTTAGTCAGTCTTAATGGTTTAATAACACTATTTATTGCCGTTACAATCGAGACATCATGTTCAACCGAACGACCACCAAATATAACCAAAATTTTCTTCATAATATAAATACCTTTATACCTAGTATAACAACGATTTAAGCTGATAAAAAATTATTTGTAATTATCTGGCCAATCGTTTTGCATTAAAACTAGATCATCCTTAGCTACAAATATAGATAAATTATTATAAAAATCTAAAGGATTATCTTCTACAATGAGCTGACCAGCATAATTATCTTCAGCTAAACCTTTTTTAATACTTTCTGTTGTCGAGTTTTGCATTAAAACCACTATATCAGGTGAAGCAGCAGCAATATAACGACCCATTTCAAGATGAATATCTTTAGTTTTCTTACCTTGATCGACCAGCCCAGGAGTGACATAAATTTTTCTCTTAGCCTTAAGATCTTTTATTAAATTTAAACCAGCCTTTATACCTTCGATATTACCGTTGTAACTATCGTCAATAACCATTGCGCCATTTAGTTCAGATAATTCCATTCGATGAGGAAAGGCTTTAGTCTTAGCTATACCTTTTTTAATTTGATTTAAAGTCAAGCCGAGCTGTTCAGAAATTACTATAATTAAAGCTAGGTATTTAACTTGATGGCGACCAATGACTTTGCTTTTAAAATTATTAGTTTGCTTTTTATTTGATAATTCAAAGCTGGTACCGCTATAGTCGGTTAATATATTACTAATTTTAAATCCTAAAACAGATTGATCATTGAATTGGTTGATTTCTTTGTTAATCTTAATATCTTTAAAATATGTATCACTATTAAGATAAATATTAGTTGGATCAACATATTTTTCAATGGAAAGTAAATCGTCGGCTTGTTGTTTTATGCTTTTATAATGGTTCTGATGAACAGGAGCAAGTCCAGTTATAATAGCAAAATCCGGATGGGTCAATTTGGCTAGTTTAGCAATGTCTCCATTTTTACCTTCACCATATTCCAAAACTATATAATCTTCTAATCCTGTCAATTTTTGAGCAAATCGAGCGTGCGACAAAGCGACATTCTTATTGTCAGGAGATACAGCTACTTTCTTGCCTTCAGATAAAACAATTGCTAAGTATTCTTTCATAGAAGTTTTACCATAACTACCCAAAACAGCAATTATTTTGCCAGGATGATTTTTAAAAATATTCTCTGCTTTGTCTAAAATAATTTTGTCGCGAGGGTTAATTATTAGTATTTTTGCAACTAGTATAAGAATTAAAATTAAGTAAGGCCAAATTACAGGATAAGAAAGTATTATGGCTAAACCATAATATTGTCCACCAACAAAATGATTAGTAAATCCTAGAATAATTATAATTAATCCGATTAATATCTGTAGTAGCATGCCTCCAGCTATAAATCTATACAGTAAAATACTAAACTTTGTTTTTATGAATTGTTTTCGACGACTAACTAAATTAAAATTCTTAGTTTTACTAAGCCATATCAAATAATTTCTAGCATCGTATTCACTAGCTTGAAGCATGTAGGCAATATTCTTAGGATATCGATAAGTATAAAGGCTAAATAAATTTTTAATCATCTAATGAAATCTCCAATCATCATATTTAATCTACCTGGTTCCTCTAAATGTATAAAATGCCCAACGTTATCAAAAATCTCTAAACGGGAATTTTTAATTTTTCGATGAAAAATCTTACCATATAGAACTGGGGTAGCTTTATCATTTTGTCCATAAATTAATAAAGTAGGTATAGTAATTTTTTCTGCTTCAAGAATTAAATCTTCACTGACAACATTTTTAAATGTTTCTATTAAATCTTCTTTTATTAGCATATCAGATCCAATTACTCTGTAAAATACTTCTTTAGCCTTTTTTTTATAGTTTGATGGTAAGACAAAAGTTGCCGCTTTGGCTGTTTTTGCAACAATTCTAAGTGATTTATTCCTTAATTTATACTGACTTCTAATACCAGCTGATGATATTAGAATTAGTTTTTGTGGCTGTATTAAACCTAAAGATACTATCTTTATAGCTATTGCTCCACCATTCGAATGTCCAATTAAAATATTTACTTTAAGGCCTAGTTTAGAAACAAATTTACTCACAAAACGAGCATATTTTTCTAAATCCCAATCAATAGGCGGGTTATCTGATTGTCCAAAACCCGGTAAATCCAGGCTTGCAACGCCATATCCGTTTTTTATAAAGTATTGATATAGGTTATCCAGCCCCGAAGCTTGATCCCCCCAGCCGTGAAGCAATAACACCATTTTACTTGATTTAACCAAATTATAATTAACAACTAGGTCATCGATAACAATTTTCATTATCTTAAATTATAGCTTAAGTTAAGTTATTTTATATCGAAGTTATTATCGATATAAATCTTAAGCAGTACTTTTTAAAACCTAACCTTTTAATTAACCTATCTGAGATGTCTAGATCCGATATTTCTTAACTACAAATAAAACTTTTAATAGTTTGACATAAATTAGTAAATCGAAAATAATAGAAATTAAGGGTGGGTGGGTTGTCAGCCGCCCATTAAACGAGCCAGAGAGATGCTGGACACCCTTAATAATTATTTAGACCAAACTATTTTATTAAACATACTAATGGTGGCCCTTTCAACTCCTGACTCAAGAAAATCTGAGGTCAGGGTTTTGAGTAAGGCACTAATGGTGGAGATACAGGGACTCAAACCCTGGCCCTCAGCGCTGCCAGCGCTGCGCTCTAATCAACTGAGCTACATCCCCGAAAATTGTTTCCAAAAATATTATAACAAAAAAATGCCAAGACTAATCTCAGCATTTTTAAATATTGTATCGTGCGCGCCCACCCGAGAAGCG
>JAJYCU010000010.1 GCA_021778165.1 bacterium
AATGGGGGATCGCCGCGATATTAAAATTAAAATATTTTGCGAGGACCGGTACATCGAACCGCTTGCTCGCGAAACCAATTAAGAGCTTCGTATTTCGGAACATCTCGGCAAGTTTCGGAAATTCGTGCTCCTCGAAGCAATAATATTTATCCTCGTCATAGGAGTAGACTCCCACAACCGACACCTCCAGGTCTTTCAAATTTTCCCTTCCTCCCACGTCATCGAATGAGTTCTTCGTTTCGATATCAAATACTAATTTATCCATAAAAGAATATAGTGCCACAAAATCACAAGGTATCAATGCTTTAGTTATGAATCCATATAATGGACAAGTAGTGGCAATGGCTAATTACCCTACATATGATCCAAGCAATTATCAAACCGTTACTAATCCACTTGTATTTGATAATGGGACTGTTAGTGACTCAATAGAGCCAGGATCTATAATGAAAACATTAACCACTCCTGCAGCCTTAGACATGGGAGTAATCCAACCAAACACTACTTTTTATGATCCTGCACACTGGGTAGTAAATGGATTTAACATAACTGACATAGCACAAGACGGTGGTCCCAGGGTTCAAAGCATATCGAGTATTCTATCGCTTTCTTTGAACACTGGAGCTACTTGGATGTTGATGCAAATGGGTGGCGGACAAATCGATAAAACTGGCATCACTGCTTGGCATAATTATATGGTCAATCATTTCAGACTTGGTCAGTTAACCGGTATCGAACAGGGTTACGAATCGCCTGGTTATATACCTCCGGCAAACATGAACGATCCATCAATTGACTTGAGATATGCAAACACATCATTCGGACAAGGCCTATTGCTAACTCCCATACAAATTGCATCTGCTTTATCTAGTGTTTTGAACGGTGGAACTTATTATAAACCAACTTTAGTAAGCGAACAGATAACTCCGTCAGGTAGAACTATCGTCAATCAGCCGAAAATACTCGAGAAAAATGTTGTTTCGTCTAAGATTGGTCCGGAAATGGTTCCTTTACTAGAGAATGTAGTAAAGGCTTATTTACAAGGCGGGTTTTACTTTATGAATTTTAGTAATAAGTATATGGTTGGTGGCAAAACTGGTACCGCTCAAGTAGCGAAACCAAATGGAGGTTACTATAATAATATATTTAATGGAACCTATATTGGTTTCGTTGGTGGAGACAAGATACAATATGTCGTAGTAGTTTTCAATATTAAACCCAATATAAATGGTTATGCAGGTTCTTATGCTGGTCAACCGGTTTTCGCCGATATAGTACATATGTTGATAAATGATGGTTATGTTAGCCCCAAGAGTTAGCGTTTCATATGAGTACCAAGTCTGTTATAATTATAAAAGTTTAAAAAAACAAAATGACTAGTATTATACACCTTGGTATTACCCTACATTTTTTACTTCAATTACTTTTGCTAAGTTTTCTTAGTTTTGCTACCGCAATGATTCTAACACCTCTTTATACGCATTTTGCATATAAGTACAAATGGTGGAAGAAACCTCGAACCGATGCTTGGTCTGGTGGAAAAGCCTTAGTTTATCAAAAGCTTCATGCCGAAAAGCATAAGAAGTTAATACCTACAATGGCAGGAGTAATTTTTGTGTTGTCTGTAATGTTAGTCGTTTCATTCTACGATTTAAGCAGGGGAGAGACTTGGTTACCGCTTGCTGGATTAATAGGAGCTAGTTTGATTGGATTAATAGATGATTCAATTAACGTCAGAAGCAATGGTATGGGCGTGGCAGGAATGCAGGCAAGGTATAAATTCGTACTCTATAGTTTAGTATCATTAGTTGGCGGATGGTGGTTTTATTATAAAATTGGGGTCAGCACTATATTTATACCTCATTTTGGGCATATTCATTTAGGTGTATTGATAATTCCTCTATTTTGGTTAGTAGTGATTGCTACCTCTAACGCCGTAAATATTACTGATGGTCTTGACGGACTTGCCGGTGGGCTTTTAACCTCATCTTTCTCTGTTTACGGTTTAATATCTGTTTTTGAAAATAAATACAAACTAGCTATTTTTTGTTTTGTCATAGTAGGTGCATTGCTTAGTTACACATGGTTTAATATTTTTCCTGCGAGGTTTTATATGGGTGATGTAGGATCTTTTGCGCTTGGTACTGCATTGGGTATTGTAGCTATGCAAACAGATACGGTTTATTTATTACCAATCATTGGAATAGTTTATGTAGCTGAAACAGGTTCCGTTATAATTAATAGAATATCTAAAAAACTTCGGAACGGCAAAAAGGTATTTTTATCTAGCCCAATACATCATCATTTTGAGGCAATTGGTTGGCCAGAGACAAAAGTTACGATGCGGTTTTGGATTATTGGACAAGTTTCAGCTGTAATCGGACTTATCATCTTTTTGATCAATAGAATATAAAACGTATATTCATGAATTTTAATGAAAACCGAAACTCCAACAATCCAAAAAAGTCATTGCTAAATCTTGAATCATTCTCAATCGATCAAGACGACAGGATGGTTTTAGGCAGAAAACATAAACCAGATTATTGGTTGTTAGTATTCACGATTGCTTTAATGATGTTTGGTTTAATTCTTATTTTTTCAATAAGTCCGGCGTTATCTATAACTAATAACGTTAGCTCGAACTATTTTACCTACAAGCAAGCGTTGGCTGATGCGTTAGGTTTCGCAGGCTTTTTTATTGCTTCAAAACTTCCATTGATCTGGTGGAAAAAAATGTACAAGTGGCTAATTGGTTTAGCCGCAATAACTACCATGGCGGCAATAGTGCTACCCGTTAATCCTAATTATCCTGCACATCGATGGGTTAGATTAGGTAATCTTTCATTTCAGTCTGTTGAGATAGTAAAATTTGTCGTAATTGTTTGGATTGCTGGATTTTTAGCTAGCCAAATTAAGGCTAATAGAATTAAAAATGTAAAAGTCGTACTAACTCCAATCCTGATTGTTCTATTTATTTTAGGGATAATAATTGCTGGAATACAAAGCGATCTAGGTTCGATTGGAGTAATCACTGCTTCTATTGTTGCTATGGCATTCGTGGCTGGCTTTCCTCTTAAAAAATTAGGTATAGTTGGTTTGGTGATTGTTTTTGGGGCGGTTATAGCAGTAGTAACTTCACCATACAGGTTGGCAAGAGTTGAGACCTATATTCATCCACAGTCAAATTGCCAAGGCTCAGGTTACCAAGCCTGTCAATCTCTAATCGCAGTAGGATCTGGCGGTTTAATAGGATTAGGTTTAGGCAAAACAGTTCAGGCCTATGGTTATGTACCCGAAGCATCAAATGATTCCATATTTGCCATATATTCGGAAAAGTTCGGTTTTGTAGGAGATTTCGTGCTTATTGGAATTTTCTTTGGTTTTTTTTATAGGATTAAGATGATCCTAGAAAGAACCGAAGATATATTTTTGAAGCTTATTGTAGTTGGAATATTGATATGGTTAAGTTCTCAAACCTTGATAAATATAGGCGCAATGATAGGCTTGTTTCCTCTGAAAGGGATTACCTTGCCATTCATAAGTTATGGAGGTACATCAATAGTCTTCAGTGCAGCTGCAGTGGGTTTGGTTTTTCAAATTTCAAGGTATACTAGTCTTAACACTTTAACGCGGACAAATATTCAGAAAGGCTTCAATAATGAAGGTTCTATTGACAGGCGGAGGGTCAGGGGGGCATATCACTCCCGTAACCTCGATAGCTAAAGAGATAAAGAGAATAGACCCAACTACAGAAATCATTTATATTGGTCAAAAAAATGATAAACTGTCGGCTTTATTAAAAAATAATACCGATCTTGATAAAGTATATTTTGTTTATGCCGGTAAATTCAGAAGATATAATCATGAAGGTTTAAAACAACTACTTGATTTTCCGACTATGGTAAAGAATATTAGAGATGCTTTTTTGATAATGATAGGTTTTGTTCAGTCTGTCTATATTATTAAAAATAATAAACCAAATATCTTGTTTACCCGAGGTGGTTATCTGAGTGTTCCTGTAGCCATGGCAGCTAAAGTTAACCATGTGCCTTATATAACTCATGACTCTGATTCGGTATCTAGTCTAACGAACAAAATAATCGGCCCAGGTGCTAAAATAAATGCAATTTCAGTCGATTCTAAACATCATAATTATCCTCAGCATAAAAAGGTGTTGGCCGGAGTGCCGGTATCATCAGAGTTTGTTCATGTAAGTGATGAGTTGAAGACTGAATACAGAAATAGTCTAAATTTACCCCAGAATTCGAAGATCTTACTAATAATAGGTGGTGGGCTGGGTTCGGTAGTCATAAACCAAGCTGTCTTAAAAATAGTCAAACAACTTCTCGCTAGATATGAGGATTTAAATATTTTTCACATAGTTGGAATAAAAAATTTTAAAAAAATGAATAAGGAATACCAAGAGTTAATAGGACATGACAAAAGAATTAAACTAATGGATTTCGTTGATGATGTATATAAATACAGTGGAGCTGCGGATGTAATAATAACAAGAGCTGGTGCGACTAATTTAGCTGAGTTTTCTATACAGGCTAAGCCATGTATAATTATTCCGAGCCCCTATCTAACGGGAGGTCATCAATTAAGAAATGCAGAATATATTGATGAAAAAAATGCCGGTGTAATTCTTCAGGAAAAAGATGTTATTATCAGCAGCGAAGTGTTGCTAAATGCAATTTATAAGTTATTCGATGAAGCTGATTTTAGAGAATATCTATCAAAAAATATATCTAAAATTGCTGTTCCAGGGGCAACAAATAAACTAGCAAAATTAATTTTGGCTGGATCCCCTAATAGTCCTAAAGTATAAAAATGAGAAGAAAGATAAAAATCAGGAAACCAGAAAAAAAAGAATCAGGCAGGATAAGACAGTATTCGGCTAATTCGAACTATGATCAACGTCGATATTTATACCATTCTGTTTCGTTAGAGAGAACTAGACTGGAAAGGGAATTGCCTTCAAAATCTATTCGTAAGGATGAAAATAAAAGCCCTATAACTGAGATAATCAATAAATCAAAATATAAAAATGTAAGTTTTATTAAATACTGGATTAGAAGATTAATAATAATTGTTCTTCTTAGTTTTTTGATTATTGCGTCCATTAGATTTTTGCAGTTATCACCTGATCAAGTCTATGTATCGGCTACTAATAATCAATTGGACGCTGAGTACTCATCTGTTATTAGTGGATTAATAAGACAATCCTGGTTTAATGGAAATAAAGTAACGTTAAATAAAGTCGGCTTATCCAATTTCTTAAAGGATAAATTTCCAGATATTATAAACGTTGGTGTGTCCTATCCAGTATTTAAGAATAGTTTACGCGTTAATATAACCACATCCCCTGCAAATATTTTTTTGTCTACAACCTATAACGGTGGTCTAGTGAACAATCAGGGAAGGGTGGTGGATACGTCCATTAGCGCAAATAATTCAAAATTAATAATAGTTAATTTTCCAATAAATATTAAATTAAAAGATAATGAATATATCTTAACTCAATCGACCATAAATTTTATAAATACTATTACGTATGAACTTAAGTCAAAAAATATCGCAATAAATCATTATGTAATTGTTCCTGGTAATAATGAATTAGATGCTTACATATCCTTAAAAAATTATTATGTTAAATTCAATCTTCAATCTAACGATCCTATTAATCAGGCTGGAACTTTTCTGGCACTGTCGCACTATTTATTTATAAATAACATATCTCCCTTACAATACATTGACGTCAGGATAGACGGTAGGGCATATTTCAAATAAGATAAGCCTATCAACTTTATCGAGAGAATGTCTCCACGAGTTTCAATACTATGTCATTGATTATTATATTTAAAGCTGACATCCCTTGCTACCCCTCTAGTTCGTAAAATGTTCATATAATATAAATATATAAAAAAGGTAAAAAATATATATAAAGATATATAAACTGCGTTATGTCAAATATTAAAAAAAAATATAAGCAGGAGAGTAGAGTGGTTAAAATAAAATAAAACTGTGGATAAGTCAAATAGCGTTACGATCCATCTTTGAAACACAATTGGTCTTCTATGACTTTTAACTGTGCTTTGGGAAGTCTGTCAGGTAAGATACTTATAATAGATACATTAAAATATTTTGATAAAGTATGCAGACGTAGCAATTATTGAAATATTACCCTGTTGATGTAGGTAATAGAGGTATTAGTTTATATCCAGTTAATTCCAATATAGAGTCGTAAAATATACATTGTGCGACACATCATCTATGACTCGGTACTTTGCCTACTCTTACTTATTTTTTAATTATTTATATAATTATTATTTTAAAAATTTTTTATTTTTTTGATTCTCTACTCTATTTTCAGTATTAAGATATTTTCTATAAACTTTACTGTCTTACTTAGATTTTTATAATATTATAATGTTCGTAAAACGTTCGGTTTATTTTTCATTTAAAATATACGTTGCTTTTGCTACTCTTTTAAATTTAGTTTTATTCTGTAGGTTTAATAAGATAGTCGTTTCTTTAACAAACCTATCCTTCAAGACAGATTTTATTATTTCATCTTTGTGTAGTGGTTTTTTTGCTTCTTTAAGAATTTTACCAATGATATCTGAAACGGTTCCTCTAGAATAACCCCATTCTTTAAGCGCGTAAATACCACGACCGACCAGCACGAATCGTTTGTCTTTAATTAATTCATTGTGAATCGCTTGAGTTGTGACATTCTTTCGTTTGAAGTCACTTTTCTTAATCGATTCAGATATATCATTAAAATGCATTTGTTTGCCATTTTCTTTCAAAATGACATATATTTTATCCCTAATGTTTTTAGGGTTCACAGTTGGCCATTTTATTAATCCTAACTGATTATTAAGACTGGCCAGTAGTTTTGACGAATTGGCTAATGAAACTAGTTGTTTCTCGTTGTTATTCCCTGTTAGGATAACTAATTCCTCGATCGTGCATGGAGAACCCTTAGTTTCAATCGTTTTGACTAATTGATCTACAGACGAGGTTAGTTTTTTTTCATTAAATTCGGTCTTGAGTGCAACCGTAGTAAAGTAGGAATCGTTTTCGTTAATTACAATGAATATGTCTGATAGAAGTGCAATAAAAGTTATTCTTGACTGTTCAATCTTATCCCTGGTGTTGCTTACCTTCTCTGTCAGGTCGGCAATATTCAATAATCCACCGTTAATTGTTAGTTTATCTAAAATATTATTATTAAATTCAGATAATTCATTAATCTTATTAATGTTTCCATTCGTGAGACATCTGACCTTTACAAGTATGGTCTTCTCCAATTGTCTTACTCTTTCCCTTGTGATCCCAAGCATTTCACCTATTTGTTCAAGGGTTTCTTTTCGATCAAATAGACCAAACCTTCGTGAAATGATTTCTCTTTCACGTTCTTTGTCAATCTGCCCAAGTATGTTATTAATAAGATCGACAGAATTTAAATCGGGTTGTTGTTTAGTGGATTCCATAGGAATATTTTTTAATTATACAATCATTACTCACAAAAGTCAAACATAATGATATATATTTTATAATATATATGACTAATACACTCATTATATGGTCTAAGATATATATTAGTCAATTGGTTTTACGGATTTACAAGTTTATACAGAAGCTATTTACTAGTCTTTCGTCTAGTAAATCGTCGTTTTTTACTGGGAGCTTTCTCTAATAACTTCTGAGCCTCTTCTTCATTAATTTTAGCCGCATTGATACTTTTAGGAATTCTAACGTTCTTTTTCCCATCAGTAACATAGGGTCCATAGGGTCCGTTCAATATCTTTAGGTTATCGTTAAATATTTTAATGTTTTTGGCTTTATCTTTGGATTTTTTTTCTTCGTAAACTTCAAGAGCTTCTTTAAGGTTAATCGAATGGGGGTCGAGTGGTTTTATAGAAATAAACTGACTACCAATTTTAATGTAAGGTCCAAATCTTCCAATGTTTGCAATTATTTCCTCGCCATCACCTGTTTTTCCAACTATTCTTGGTAATTCAAAAGCTCTTAAAGCCATCTCTAAATCGACAGTCTCTAAAGTTGATCCACTAGGGAGTGGAGCAAACTCGGGCTTTTCTTCATCTTCATTTTCTCCCTTTTGAAGCATTGGACCAAATTTACCGTATCGTGCATATATATTCTTTTTTGTTTTAGGATCTACGCCTATAAGTTTAGCCTGAGACGCTTCTTTTCTCGAAATGTTTTCTGAACTTTTTATCAAAGGATGGAAGTCTTTATAGAAACCATCAATAATTTTAACCCAATCATCTTTACCGTTAGCAATTTTATCGAATTCTTCTTCTATGTCGGCAGTAAATTTATAGTTTACTATGTTCTTAAAATTTTTAATCAAAAAATCAGTAGTAACATAAGCTATAGCAGTTGGTACCAATTTATTCTTATCAGCTCCGATGGTTATACTTTCGGTCGATTCAGAAATGGATTTATCCGGCCTAAGAGTGATTTTATTAATTTCTATATCTTGTCCCAGTAAATTAGTTTTTTCGACATAACCCCGTCTCTGAATTGTAGAAATTGTTGGTGCGTATGTACTAGGCCTGCCAATCCCAAGACTTTCTAACTTTTTGACTAAGCTAGCTTCAGAGTATCTAGCGGGTGCTTTCGATAGGCTCTCGACTGCGTTTATCTCTTCAAAATCAAGCATCTCTCCGACCGATACACTTGGCAGAATTTTATCGTTTACTTTATCGTTGTAGATTTCCAAGAATCCTTTAAAGGTTAGAATTTCTCCTATAGATATGAAATATCTATCATCGTTAGATATTGAAATTTTCACCTCAGTTTTATCAATAATCGCTGGCGCCATCTGAGAAGCAACTGTGCGTTGCCAAATGAGTCTATAAAGCCTATTAAGATTATCGTCTGAGGTGTTGATACTACTATTACTGAAGTTTGTGGGTCTTATAGCTTCATGAGATTCCTGAGCTGATGCATTCTTCGTTTTATATTGAACAAATCGGTGAAATTTGGCCGGGTAGTTCGATTTAATATAGTCCTCTGCTCCTTTGAGAGCCTGATTTGATAAGATAGTACTGTCGGTTCTCATATAAGTGATTTCACCGGATTCATAAAGTCTTTGGGCTACCATCATGGTTTGACTAACTGAAAATCCTAATTTTCTGGCAGCTTCTTGTTGAAGTGATGATGTTGTGAACGGTGGACTTGGTTGTCTAGTGCCTTTTTTGCTTTCGACTGAAGATATATTAAAGGTAGACCCACTAATTTTATTGAAAAATTCAGTTACTTTTGTTTTATCCGATATTTTTTCGCTCAACTCAGCTTCTATCGTGTTGCCGGATTTATTTAAAAAGTTTGAACTGATCTTAAACCGTCTTTCAGCAGTCCAGTCGGTTATTTCTCTTTCTCTCTCAACTATTAGTCTTACTGCGACAGATTGTACTCTACCTGCGCTTAAGCCAGTTTTAATCTTCTTCCAAAGGACTGGCGACAATTCGTACCCAACTATTCGATCAAGTACTCTTCTAGCCTGCTGAGCATTCACTAGGTTGAGGTCGA
>JAJYCU010000011.1 GCA_021778165.1 bacterium
CCGCAAGTTGAAATACATGTTGCTCAGGGTGAAAGAGAAATGATTGATGGCAACAAATCGCTTGGACGTTTTGTACTTGATGGTATTCCACCAGCTCCAAGAGGAATACCTCAAATTGAAGTTACTTTTAATATTGATGCAAACGGAATCTTAAATGTCACGGCAAAAGATAAAGGAACTTCAAAAGAGCAAAGTATAACAATTTCTGGTTCAGGCAATTTAGATAAAACTGAAGTTGAAAAAATGGCTAAAGAAGCAGAGGCGCATGCTGATAAAGATAAAGCTAGAAAAGCTGCCATAGAAGCTAGAAATACGTTAGATAGTACAATTTACCAGGCAGAGAAATTAGCTAAAGACAGTAAAGAAAAAATATCTGAAGAAGACTTAAAAACCTTAAATGACGCAGTCGAAGCGGCTAAAAAAGCTGTTGAAGACAAAGATGCTTCTAAAGAAACTTTGGAAGCAGCTGTTAAAGAGCTTAATGATAAGTTGATGCCAATTGGTGCTAAAATGTATGAAGCTACTTCAGCTAGTGAAGAAAAAACTGATGATGCTAAATCTGATGAAAAGTCCGAACCTAAGTCTGATGAGCCAATTGAAGGCGAAGTTGTCGATAAAGACAAAAAATAAGTCGTAGAATTAAAAAATATTATTTAGGGTGTAAGATATATTAGATATGGCAAAAGACGATTACTATGAAATTTTAGGAGTACCAAAATCAGCCAGCGCTGACGAGATCAAAAAAGCCTTTCGCCGATCTGCTGTCTTGCATCATCCTGATAGGGGTGGTGATGAGAAAAAATTTAAAGAACTCAATGAAGCCTATGAAGTTCTAAAAGACCCTGAAAAAAGAAAAAGATATGATCAGTTCGGTAAAGCAGGTGTCGGTGGCAACGGTGGCGCTGGTGGATTTGAAGGATTTTCCTCTAATCAGAATATTAATTTTGACTTTGGCGATTTAGGTTTAGGTGATATATTCAGTAGTTTTTTTGGTGGCGGCCAAGGACAACAATCAGCGAATCGTCAAAATAGAGGTAGAGACATTGAAACAGAAACAGAAATTTCTTTCAAGGATGCTGTTTTTGGCACAGAAGTGGAATTACAATTAACACTTGATGATATTTGTGGACACTGTAAAGGTTCATCTGTTGAACCTGGTTTTGAGCTTAAAACTTGCGATACTTGTAAGGGTTCTGGCCAAGTTGTCTCTGTATCTAGAACCATATTTGGTAATATTCAACAAGCTAGTATTTGTCCAACCTGTCACGGAGAAGGTAAGGTACCCGAGAAAGCATGTACAGTCTGTAGGGGTAAGGGTACGGTATTAAATAAGCAAAAAATTGATTTAAAAATCCCGGCAGGAATAGACGACGGTGCAGTTATCCGACTAAGGGAACACGGTGAAGCTTCAAAAGGTGGCCATAAAGGCGATCTTTATGTCAATATCAGAGTTAAAGCAGATAAAAACTTTACTAGGGAGGGTGATTTAATTTTGAGTAATGAGCATATTGATATGATTAAAGCTTCGCTTGGTGGCGACACAGAAGTATTAACGATTGATGGTTATGTAACAATGCGCATTCCAGCTGGTACTCAAAGCGGTTCAGATTTTAAATTATCTAATCACGGCGTACCACATCTAAAGGGTAATTCTCGCGGTGCTCATATAGTTACAATTTTTGTCGATACACCAACTAATTTATCGAAGAAACAAAGAAGTTTATTAGAAGAATTTAGTCAATAAAACTTGATAATTTAAGCCTTCCAATAGATAATATTGAAATATGCATAAGAATAATCAAAATGGTTTCATTCCTCTCCTCTTGTCGGTAATTATTGTAGTTGGAGCCATTATATATTTTATATATTTAAGGATAGCCCACACCCATCATTAGAAGAAGTTGACTTGAATTTTTAATACAAATATGTTATAATCTAAAATATGTTAAATAAAAAAATTGTTGGTGAAATTGAGCTTATTGATCTTCCTGATATAGACATAAAAGGAATAACTGCTAGAATTGATTCTGGTGCACATGTTTCTTCAATTTGGGCAACAAAAGTAGTCGAAACCAATGGTAGTTTAAGCGTAATTTTTTTTGATGAATCTAGCCCATTTTATAGTGGTAAAATTTTTGTTTTTGATGAGTTTGAAATTACTCGTATAAAGAGTTCAAATGGATTTGTCCAAACAAGGTATAAGATATTACTAGATGTTAACATTAATAATCACTTAGTTAAGGAAAAATTTACACTAGCTGACCGATCTAAGATGAAATACCCCATATTAATCGGCCGAAATATTTTAAAAGATCGGTTTTTGATTGATGTTTCACTGCAAAATGATCAATTAATTGAAAAGTAATTACAGATAAAGGAGTCAATTTATTATGAATATAGTTATTTTATCCAAAGGAATTAAAAATTATACTACAGTTAGATTAAGAGATGCTGCAATTGCTAAAGGCCATGATGTTAGGGTTATAAATTATGCCAAGTGTTACGTTACACTAGAAAAGAATAACCCAGTTATTTATTATAAAGGCGAAGAAGTCAAAGATGTTGATATTATCATCCCTCGAATTGCTCAAAGCTTAACTAAATATGGTTCAGCCATTGTTCGTCAATTTGAAATGCAAAATGTTTTTACGACCGCTAGTTCGATAGCCATTGTTCGCTCAAGAGATAAATTAAGAAGCATGCAGTTATTATCTAAAGCTGGGATAGGAATTCCTAAAACAGTCTTTGCTAGAGAAACTGCTGATTTTGATAACGTTATTGAACAGGTTGGCGGTAGCCCAGTTATTATTAAAGTTGCACGTGGTACTCACGGTAATGGCGTGGTGTTAGCGGAAACTCGCAAGGCAGCTAAGGCCGTGATGCAGGCATTTTATGTCGAAGGAGTGAACTTTGTAGTTCAAGAATATATTGAAGAAAGTGCTGGTACTGATATAAGGGCACTAGTTGTTAATGGCAAAGTAGTCGCTAGCGTTATGAGGAAAAGTCTAGATGATGATTTCAGATCAAATACTCATCAAGGTGGAGTTGGTCAACCAGTTAGATTAACTGACGAAGAAAAAAGAACAGCCCAAAAAGCAGCCAAAGCGATTGGACTATCTGTTTGTGGTATTGATATGATGCGGTCAAATCGTGGCCCTTTGGTATTAGAAATTAATTCTTCAGCCAGCCTTAAAACACCTGAGATAATTACTGGATATGATGTTGCGGGTCAGATTATTGACTATGCTGTTCAATCAGCTAAAGCTGGTCGTCGAAAAGATAAAATTGGTGCTTAGTTAAAATAGCTAAATGCTTGTGCTATAGTATCGTTAATGACTTCATCAATTGCATTACTAGCCATTATTTTAATAATCTTATTTATTATTTCAATCTTAAAAATCAACGCGATTTACTTATATTTCGCGCTTTCTGTTGGCTACGTCTTATCTAATACTATATCTGGTGATACAAATTCTTTGATGGCACTATTTTCAAGTTCTAACTCGCCGACAGTTTTAAATAATATTAAATTAATTATTCTTATAATTCCCGTTATAGTTACTGCCTTATTTATGTTTAGAAGTATCAAAAAGAAGAAAGTTATAATTAATCTTTTACCGTCTCTTGCGTTTACAGTGTTACTGCTATTATTAGCCGTACCTTTAATGTCATCTTCAAGCTCAAGTTTTATAGTTAAGGCATCCTATTGGTCGGATATTATTAAAGCTAAGGACTTATTGATTGAATTAAGTGCAATAGTGGTCTTTGCCATTTTGTTTATTGAAAGATTAGGCCGACATAGTAAAAAAGAATCAAGAGGAAAATATTACCGAAGCTAGGTTGATACTCAAATGATAATAAGATGCGATTGGTGCCTAAATGATCAGGCGTATATAGACTATCATGATAAAGAATGGGGTGTGCCAGTTCGTGATGATCAATTATTATTTGAGTTTTTGAGTCTTGAAGGTGCTCAAGCTGGTCTTAGCTGGCTGACGGTTTTAAAAAGGCGTGATGAATATCGGAAAGCATTCTTAAATTTCAATATTAAAAAAGTTAGTCAAATGACTCAAAAAAATGAAAAGTATATATTAGAAAATAGTGGAGTGATTAAAAATAAACTAAAAATAAAATCTGTAATAAATAACGCTAAGTTAGTTATTGAATTACAAAAAAAGGATGGTAGTTTTAGTAATTTTATTTGGCAATATGTCGATAATAAACCGATAAATCATTCAATTAGTGATTTCAGTAAAGTCCCAGTTTTTGATGATATAGCTTTAGCTATCAGTAAGGATTTAAAAAATATGGGGTTTAATTTTGTTGGGCCAACTATTTGTTATGCCTTTATGCAGGCTATTGGGATGGTTAATGATCACAAAACTGATTGTTTTCGCTATAAAACACTGAATAATCATAGCCTATAACCTATTTGTAAAATTATACTTTAAGTTGTATAGTAATATTATTGAAGGAGTTAATTATGTCAATTATTCCACCTGCACCAAGTTTTGAGCAAGGCTTATCGATAATTCGAATACATGAACCTACCTTAGAATTCACAACAACCGCACAATTTATCGGACATGAGGCTTGGTCTGTTCGTTTGCCAAAACGCTCAGATAATGAGATTCGGCATGTCTTTAATCCAGATAACCCACAAAATGCTAAAAAATTATTAGAAAGAATGAATAGTAAAATAGGGCAGTTTGTTGGGACAATTGCTCTAAAAAATGGTGAACCAATAGGTTATGCTTGGGCTCATGACGATATTGGAAATATGAGTATAGCTCAGCAAAAATTTAAAATGATGGCAATGAAATTAGATGGCAAAAAACCCTATATATGGGTAGCACATATAAATGTTTTATCTAGCTATCAATCAAAAGGTATCGGCTCTGTTTTACTTAAAGAAACTCTAGATCCTTTTGACGATGATAAAAAAATATCAACCTATGTTTTTGACGAGAATCAACTTACTCTAAATTGGTTTAAAAAATTTGGTTTTATACCTAAACCAAAAGATGCAGTTGACCCCAATGATAGAAAAGATGGACCTGATATTTATTTTGGCGAAGGAGCAGAGCACGTATCGCAGTGGCGTCTAGAAGCACCCCAAAATATAATTACAAGGAATAATATTATAAGTCAAACAGCATTACATTGCCCCGTAGAGGATAAATATTAAATAAGTGAATAGCGTTATTTACTTATTTCCGGGTTTATTTAAATAGCTTAGGCGTAACAGATAAATTAATAATAAAACTAGATTATCTTTCATAGAACAGAGACTACAACTCGGGTATCCTTCGAAACTTTTAAAAAGTTATAATTATTTGCTCACAATTAAATTTTAGCAGAAATAAAATACCTTATATTAATAAACATAAGGTATTACGGAGGACCACAGCAGACACTATCGCAACCGAAATTAACATAAATGTTTTAATTAGGGAAAATCTTGGTCTTGTTTCATTATCAAGAACAACTTAAACCATGGGTTACTGCCAAACCAAATACTAGAATTGGCAGCACAATTGTCGCCACAATTTGGAGTACAAAAACTCCCCAGAATGATCGCCTAGATACTTTTTTTCTTCTAAATATTAGGATTACCCATCCTACCAATAAAAAGTATGGCAGCTAATAGGCTAACACCGGGGATGAGCCATGGGATTAAATAAGCGATGTCTGTACTGTTACATTGGCTATATGGTATATAAAGTAACCATAAAATTAGACCCGCAAGAACTGACAGTAAAATTGGTGATAAGGATTTTAAGCGTCTCGCAGATAAATCATAACATAAGCGAATCGGAGGACCCAATGTGACCTTATCGCAACTGAAATAAGATGCTCAGGCCTAAACCTTACATGCGAAATATATACGGTCAGATAATTCGTTAGCAATTACGTTATCAGGAGTAAATTTTTCTACAGTTTTAAAACGATATTGCAAAGCTTTTTCTATTTGTTGGAGAGGGAAAGCAGCTTCTGGGATATCGTTCTTAGTAACCTTAGGGTTACTAACATCATCGGATGTGTAAATATCCAGTAGCCAATGATATAGGCCGTCATCTTTTTTATCTATTTTTGCTATTTGATAGCCATCTTCTAGCTCATATCTAGATGGCGATAAAGCAGATAACTTTTCGAGTTTAGTAATAGTATTTACATCAAAGATAAATACCCCATTAATATTTAAGTGTTCTTTTGCTCTATCAAATAATGCTTCCCATTCATAAAAAGTCTTTAAATGATTAACAGAATCAAATAGACAAATAATGACATCAAATTTTCTTGCAAGTTTAAACGAAGTCATGTCGTCTTCAAATAATTCGACTTCAGGAAGCTTTGTTTTTGCAATTTTTAACATGTTAGCTGATAGGTCAAGTCCAGATAAATTATAATTACCTTGGAGTTGCGATAGTACGTTGCCAGTACCACATGCAATTTCGAGTAAATCTTTAGCAGTTGGATTAAATTGTTTGATGGTTTGTTTTATTAAATTAACTTTCGCAACAATATCTGTCGTTGTACCTTGGTCATAAAATTGAGCGTAGTTTACATAGTGGTCAATCATGAACTTATAATATCAAAAATGCTCTAAAAAGAAGTTTAAGAATAAACCTAGTGGAGGTCCATCGTGCATGCTGTTGCAACAATATTGCGACAAAATAATTGAATACTATTTCTTGGTCAAATATTTGATGAATTTAACAATACCAATCATAACCAACAACCAGATTAAACAATCTATAATAAACAGATAAAGAATTATAGGCATACCAACACCACAACCAGCAGTGTAGTGAGTTATATATGGAATAGGGAAGCCAGAGTCGTGAATGGGTGGTAATGAAGTTTTATAATTTAGACTCGTATTACATATATTATTAATACTTGTAATACTTGGTTGAGAGATGCTTGGGTGTCCATACAAAGCAGTAAATTGAGTAAACCAGGTTATTATCAAGGCCACAAGAGCTAACAAGAAATATCTAACTAATAATTTTATGTATTTAGACATTAAGTGAATTATATATGATAAGAATAAATACTGATAAGCATAACTGTTATGGAGGACCCAGTGAGACTTGAACTCACGACACCCTGCTTAAAAGGCAGGTGCTCTAACCAACTGAGCTATGGGTCCATTATTAGGACGTTTAACTTCTTTAATTATCTTAGAAAATATAAAAATGTCAATCTATAGGACTATTATACAATTAATTAAACTTATAAATGGTTTAGATTTATTCAAACAAAAAATGGGATAATAACAGATGATAAGAAGAGAGATATTATCGCAGGTCATTCAAAATGGTCAACAATAAAACGTCAAAAAGGTTTAAAAGATGCAGCAAGGGGCGCAGTTTTTACTAAACTTGGTAACGCTATAGCAATTGCGGCTAGAAGTGGGATTGATCCAGAGACTAATTTTGCCCTGAGACTAGAAATTGATAGGGCTAAGGCCGTCAATATGCCTCAATCTAATATCCAGCGTGCAATAAACCGTATTAGTGATAAAAATGCTGCTGATCTAACAGAAATAGTTTATGAAGGTTATGGCCCAGGTGGTGTCGCAATCTTAGTGAGTGTTACAACTGATAATATTAATCGAACTTACCCAGAAGTAAGACTTGCATTTTCTAAGCACGGTGGCAATATTGCTGAAAAGGGTTCAGTTGCATTTCAATTTAATTTCAAGGGTTCAATTGAAGTTAAACAGACACTTGATGAAGTTATGCTGACTGCAATTGAAGCTGGCGCAGATGATGTAGTAGAGGATGATGGTCACGCAGTAATTTATACTGATAGTAAGAAACTAGCTCAAGTCCGAGATGAACTTCGTAAACTAAATGTAGATATAGTTAGTGCTGAGCTTGTTTATTTACCACAGCAATTAATTGAAATAAAAGATGCCGATACTGCTGGTAAAATTATAAGATTAATTTCTGCCCTAGAAGAAGTAGACGGTGTTAATGATATTTATACAAATTATGATATTGATGATGATTTAATGGATAGTCTAGCTTAAGCTAAGATGCGGATAATTGGTATAGACCCGGGAACTGGAATTTTAGGCTTCGGCGTTATCGATTCAAATAAAGGCAAATATACACTTGTTGATGCGGGTGTTATTCGGACCAGTTCAAAAGAACCAGATGCAGAAAGATTGTTAACAATCTATACCGAACTAACATCAGTCATAAAAGAAGTTAATTCAGATGTTATGTCGGTTGAAAAATTATTCTTTGCTCAAAATGTTACGACTGCTATGACAGTTTCTCAAGCACGAGGGGTTATATTACTGGCTGGCATTACAGCTGGACTGACAATTTATGAATATACACCACTCCAAATAAAACAGTCACTGACTGGTTATGGACGGGCAGAAAAAAAACAAATTCAAGAAATGGTTAAAGTTATATTAAAGTTAGATTCAATACCGAAACCTGATGATTGTGCAGATGCCTTGGCTGCTGCTATAACTCACGGTATGACTTTGCGCTAAGTATTGTGATAAGCTTATAGTAATGATTGCAAGTCTTAGGGGTACGGTAATAAATCAATTTGAGGACAGTATAATAATTGACGTTAGTGGCGTTGGTTATGGTGTCTATATTAGTCAAATTGATTTAAATAATGTTCCAATAGACCAAGAGGTTAATCTATTTATTTATGAACACATAAGAGAACAGTCTCATGATTTGTTTGGATTTTTATTAATTGAAACAAAGCATTTCTTCGAACAATTATTAGATGTTAATGGTGTGGGTCCTAAAATGGCTTTAAAAATACTAGATATTGGTAGTATTGCTGATATAAAAAACGCTATATCAAGTTCAAACGCACTTTATATAAAACAAGCTTCAGGCGTCGGTCAAAAGCTGGCTGAGAGAATTATAATTGAACTAAAGAATAAAATAGTGGCAGGCTTTAGTACGACAACTACTTTTGCTGGTACGTTAAATCAAATTGGATCAAACGACGAAGCTCTGCAGGCCTTAACTTCATTGGGTTTTTCAGTCAATGATGCAACTAGAGCACTAGTTGATATAGATAAATCTTTACCACTTGAGGAACAAATTAAATTAGCCCTAAGAGATAGAAAAGTGTAGGTTAGGTAATTTAATATGATTGATAGAATAGTCAGCCCACTTAATAACGACGAGGAAGAACCTATAGAGGTTGAGATTGATAATAATCTTAGACCAAAAGATTTTGCCAGTTATATTGGCCAAGATAGGTTAAAAAAGAATCTTCAATTATCGATTCAGGCTGCTAAAAACAGAAATTGTCGACTAGATCATATTTTACTTTATGGTCCACCAGGATTAGGTAAAACAACCATGGCCAACGTAATTGCTCACGAGATGTCGACTCAAATTAAAGTTACTTCAGGACCAGCTATTGAAAGAGCAGGTGA
>JAJYCU010000012.1 GCA_021778165.1 bacterium
TAGTCTCAACAGGCGGAACTGGTGCTAGTGGAGTAACCAGTGAATTAATCTTTCATGATGGTAATATCGAATTTTTAACAGTTGGCTCAACAATTCATGACGATGACGGTAGTGGTGACAACAGATTTACGACTTCGGCTGATGGACAAGAATTATTCTGCCAGATAGACGCAAATTATAGACCTCTTTCATTTGTCTTCGGTAATGTGGCTTATTCAATTGGGTTTGCCAAGGGAATCCTAGGATCAATTCGTCAACTCGCTAAAGGAGAAGTGAGACAGTATAGCGACATATTCAATACTACTCGTAATATAGCTTTAGAGAGAATTGTGGCTGAAGCTAAAACTAAAAATGCTAATAGTGTTGTTGGCATCAGAACAAGCATATTACCAGTTGGGACGTCTGAAGTTCAAGAAATGATTATGATAGGAACTGCATCATATAATCAACAAATCGAAGCGGTGGCAGAAAGTGTCGGTGGTGTTACCACCAGTGATTTAACCGCTGAAGAAACTTGGAATATCACAAAACTTGGCTATACACCAATAAAGCTTGTTCTAGGTACATCAGTTTATTCTTTAGGTTTTATCGGTGGCATCAAATCAATGATTAAAAATTTAGTTAAAGGTGAAATTAGTGAATTAACCCAATTAATTTATGGAGCAAGGGAGCAATCTTTAAAAAAACTTCAAACAGAAGCTGAAGCTATGGGAGCAGATGACATACTAGGAATAAAAACGCATATATATAATTTGGGTAGCGGTCTGATTGAATTTTTGGCAATAGGAACAGCAGTCAGGAAAGTAGAAGGGGTATCTACAAAAACCGATATCATACCAGCTCAAGCCATTATTAAAGATAAAGATACATTTACTAATTCAGCTGATTTTGCATACGGCGCTAACCTTCAAAATCCTACTAAATAGTCTTTTAATAGAATATTAATAGCTGTAATAGTAGAATGTTAATCATGGTACTAGAAATCCTAGTAATAGTCTTATTGCTTCTAATATTAAATGAACTTATTTTAAAGAATTCTAATAAAATAAATGAATTCAATCGAAAATTCGTTCACATATCAGTCGGTAGCTTTATTGCTTTCTGGCCTTTTTTAATATCCTGGCAGGACATTAGACTGATTAGTCTGGCCTTTGTAGCAGTAGTACTAGTGTCTAGAAGATGGAATATATTTAAAGGTATTCATACAGTGGTTAGACCGACAATGGGCGAAGTTTTATTTGCAATAGCTGTTGGAGGACTGACTTATCTGACAAGTAATAACTGGATATATTTAGTCGCTATTTTACAAATGAGTTTGGCTGATGGTTTAGCTGCTATGATCGGCACGAATTTCGGTAAAAAAAATAGCTATCGGGTATTCGGTCAAATTAAAAGTATTATTGGGAGTTTAGGATTTTTTATATCGTCGTTTATTCTACTAATAGTCTACGGTATTTTAAGTGCCGTTCAGTTACCAGTTTATTTGATTATTAATTTCTCTCTATTTTTAACACTTATTGAAAATGTCGGAATTTTTGGGCTTGATAATCTCTTAGTACCTGTCTTTACAGTATGGTTTTTAAAGTTAGTAGCCTAAAAAATTAGATTGATCTTTTTTCAACCAATAAACTGTAGGCAATAATTATTAGCACAAATATGTTTATTTCTACCAATTGCATGACTGAGCTAAGTATTAAGTTGAAGTTTAATTTAATCGAAACATAAACAAGTCCAATGTTCAGTGCTAGTGCCAGAATTACTAAAATTTTAAGTGTTGTTTGAGCGAGCCTAGACAATTTAAAAGATCTTAAGAGTTGTTTCAAGTCAGTCGGGGAAATAATGAAGTCTGGATGGTGTTGCAAAGACTCTTCTATCTCATCACTAAGCTCGACGACACAGTTAGCTCTAGAATAAATACTCTTTTCAGATATGTTACTAGATACTAATGTGATAGGTTTTAGTTTCTGTTTTCCAATTAGTTCTAGTTTATCTTTAGTGGACTGATTGAAAAAGAAATTAAAAATATCTAATTTTTCGGCTATTGTTTTGACGGCCGATTCATTGTCGCTACTTACTATAATCAAGTTTTTAATTTTCATTTTTAGTGAGGCAATAACAGAGAAATTATTTTTCGGGATGTCTTCTTTAAAAGTTATAACACCAGACAATCTATCGTTAATGACTATGTATAATGCTGAAGAATTTAACCTAATTTTATTGAATGCTTTAGGAATCTCAATTTCTTGGCTCTTGATGATTGGTTCAAGTCCGATCTTTACTGAGTCGTTTTTTATTTTAGATGCAGAGTACAATTCACTCACTTCAAGGTGCTTTATTTTAATTAATTTTAATTTACGTCGTTTAATTGATTCCAAAAGAGTTTCACTACTGGGATTATTTTTTGATTGAAAGATTGAAGCGGCAAGAGTCAAAACCTCATTGTCTGATAAATCAGAGAAATTGTAGATAGTGTCTAAATCTTTTTTGTTGGATGTTAGGGTACCGTTTTTACCAAATATAATGGTCTTGGTCTTAGCTAATAATTCAATTGACCGTGAGTTTTTTACTAAAATACCAGAATCATAAAGAGAATTTAGGATTGGTATATAGATAGTTTTTGAGGAGATTATCAATAAATACGGAGACGCAATAACTAATATTTTAATTAAATCCGACAGATTTTTATTGTAAGAGAATAGAAGTATTGCCAAAGATAAAACGGCCAAGTGATAGGCAATTAAATTATTAATTATTTTCCGACTAGTTTTATTTTGAGATGATAAAGCCGAACGCTTTAAACCACTGACTCTATTAATTAAGGTATCGTTAGCAATAGACACGACTTTAACTTCAATTTTTTCAGCGATTGTTCTCGATCCAGCTAAAATCTTAGAGTTTTTAAAGATGTTTATTTTGTGATGTTTTGAAGTCGACGGATCAATTGACTCAATTGTGGCTTGGTCACCCAACATCATTACATCAAAAGGAATCGAAGATTTTTCTGCTATAACTAGTTTATCGCCAATCTTAACGTCTCTGATGGATGTTTTTATTATTTTTCTTTTTTTGATGACATCGATATATTCACTTGCATGATCACTTAATGAGTCTTCGAAATCATTTTTCAAGTAAGTAAGTAGTAATTTCTCGTTAAGGGGATATATTGAAATAAAGAACAGAAGTAATATGGTCAGATTGTAGTATGAATTAAAAAAGGAAATCAAAATAGCTAAGAATAGCAAGAAATTAATATCTAATTCATTGAATTTTATTTTCTGATAATAGTTAATTATTAGTGGTATCAGTATAAAGATAAGGTCAATCAGCGATAACCAGAATTGGTAACCGTTTGTTTTGGTTAAAATCAACACCATATTAACGATAAGCGCCAGACTGCTTAACAAAACAAAATAATAGTCTTTTAACACACTAAATAGCTTTTTTATCATTTTTTCTTCCAATCTTTCGATTAATTATATCAGTTAAGATAATATATTTAATAGTTTCATTTGGAGTGGAGGTTCGTGTTAAAATTAAAACTTGATTATGGACAGTAATAATGATGATTTTTCGAGGTCTAGACCCAGAAGAACTAGCATAGACGGTTTTATTGTTAGGCCGGTTAGGGCTCGTGGTGACTTTGTTAAATCAACAAATCAGCCAAGACTGAGATCAACTGTTCAGCCGCAACCTCTTTTACCACGACATAATACTGAATTTATAAAACCAAAACCAAAACTAGATGTCAATCACTCATCGCCATCTCTAATTGGTATCAGTCTACCTAATTCGTTTAGCGGAAATAAAAATAATTCATCAAACCCGTTTTCAGATAAATCTGGAACCAAAAAAATCAAAAAGAAAAGGTCTAAATTAAGAAAAATAAGCTTCAGGTCAATCGCTGTAATAATAATTATATTGTTAGGGATTGGCGGATTTGTTGGGTATAAAGGCTTAAAAACAATTAATAAGGTATTCCATGGCAATATAATATCTGACCTGACAGCGCCCTTTAGCTCCTCACCATTAAAAGGAGAGAACAATGGAAGAGTCAATATTTTATTGGCCGGAGATTCGGTTGATGACCCTAATCATCAAGGTGCCAGTTTAACTGATTCTATTATGGTACTGAGCCTTAATACAAAAACTAAACAAGCCTTCTTATTAAGTATACCGAGGGATCTTTGGGTTTATGTACCTGGTCTATCTTCTTATCAGAAAATAAATGCTGCAAATACGGTTCTTAGATTCAATCAATCTGGCTACCCAGCTGGTGGCATGGGCGAACTGGAGCAGATAGTTACCACCCAACTAGGAATACCAATAGACTACTATGGTCTTATTGATTACACAGCCTTTAGGGATGCCGTTAACGCTGTCGGTGGAGTCACTATAAACATTCAAAGCTCCAATCCATATGGGCTTTATGATCCTTACACTAATTTAAAATTACCTAACGGCTGGGTTACTCTCAATGGTCAGCAAGCTTTAAATCTCGCAAGGGCAAGAGGTGATGGTCCGGGTGCTTATGGTTTTCCCCAGTCAGATTTTGATAGAACAGCTCATCAAAGGCAGCTCTTTACAGCAGTTGCCGAAAAGGCCTTAACTCTCGGTTTTCTATCAAATCCAGCTAAAATAAGTAATTTGTTTAATGCATTTGGCAATAATCTACAGACTGATTTGAGTTTGCAGAATGTACTAAGACTAATTCAGTATGTTAAGAATATAAACCTAAACACAGTCCAGTCCTATGCATTTGCCTACGGTTCAACCAATAACTTTCCAAACCCGATACTTAAAGGGTATGTTGATCCTTCTTCAGGACAAGATGCCTTAATCTCGACTGATGGTATCGGTGTATACACAGCTCTCACAAATTACTACAATCAGTTAACTTCGACTAATCCACTAGTAGTTGAATCAGCACCGATTACCTTGTTGAATGGATCGGGTCAGGTCGGACTAGCTCAAAAAGAGGAAACTATTCTGAAAAATCAAGGTTATAATGTAACAAAAATCGCTGATGCCTCTAAGACTTATTCGTCTTCTATGATAGTTGATCAATCTGGTGGACAAGAACCGCTGACGCTAGCTGCTTTAAAAAGGGAATTTTCTTCACAAGCTCAGATCACAACATCTTCTAATTATGGACAAGAGTCCTATGAAGCAATTAATTACGAGTCGAGTTTTGTAATAATTTTAGGTAATAATTTTAAAATTAATTAAAAATGGGGCGAATGATGGGTTTTGAACCCACGACCTTCGGGACCACAATCCGACGCTCTAACCTACTGAGCTACATCCGCCATTATTATTAACAGAGGTGATTATAACTTAAATTTACACATAAAACAAATTAAATTGGGATTTTGAAGTATTAATTTATAATAGTATTTATGGAAAAAAATAAAATTAATAAATATACATTTTTAGGTTTCGAACTTTCTAATTGGGATATCGCCGGTCTTTTGATTGCTTTACTACTTTTAATCTTTTCGGCTAGCGTGTCAATGAGCCATCAACTAACCGGATGGCAGCGAACATTATTCTATAATGTTAATAATTGGCCAAATTACTTTAAGAACTCAGCTTTAATTATTACTGAAGCGCTTGGTGCTGGTTACCCTATTGCAGTTTGTGTTATAGTTCCGATTCTCTTTAAAAACTATAAGCTGGCTTGGAAGTTTTTCGTGACAGTAGGCGGTGCAGGTGTAATCATGGAAATTGCTAAACATATTGTCAAAGAACCACGACCGGTAGTAATGTTGTCTGGTCATTTACATCAACGTGCAATTGAGACTGGCTTGACCAGTTATCCTTCAGGCCACGCAGCCGTAGCAACGGCTATGGCTTTAACTCTATGGTTTGTACTACCAAAAAAATTAAGATTTTTGAGTGTTTTATGGATTTTGTTGGTGATTATTTCCAGACTTTATCTGGGAGTACACACACCACTAGACGTAATCGGTGGGTTTTCAATCGGCTTTTTAGCTATTTTGGCAGTTAAAATTTTACCAAAAAATTTTGCTAAGAAAATTTATCTCAATTAGGTTTATAGATTATTCTTTTTTGTTACCAAAAAATATTTAATTTAGTTTCTAAGCTAAGTAGGGAATGACTTTATAATTAGAGCCATGGCAAAAACTGTATTTGCTTCACCTCATAACAATTTTATACAGTTCGTCGTTTTTTATCTTGGTCAGATATTGTTACAGAAGAATTAATAAGATAATTAACCATTGATTACATCAATATATTTTCGTTAAATCAAAAAAACCTTGTCAAACTATATTGGTACCCCGAGCAGGATTTGAACCTGCGACCTTAGGCTTAGAAGTCCTCTGCTCTATCCAGCTGAGCTATCGGGGCATTTTCGTCAATTATATCACGAAGTAAGGCTATCTATATCTATAATATGGTAATTTATTGCCTTAGTTACTATACTTAAAGTAAATAGATAAATAAAAAATAAAAATGAAAATATTCTTTCTTCTTCTTTCGTTCATACTAATTGTTGCACTAATGGCTTGGTATCTGATTTCCAATGATAAAGGACCAAAGGAACCAATAAAAGCATTATGGCTAGCATTTATCTTCGGTATGTTTGGTGCTGTAGCGGCTAGTATTTTAGAGAAGTACTTAATAATTTATAAAAATACTCAACCAGGTGCTCCAGATATCAAAATGATTGGTAGCTACTTAGTAGTTGGAATTATTGAAGAATTAGTTAAGTTTTTGCCTTTTGCTATCTATATCTATAAGAAAAAATATTTCAATGAGCATAGCGACGGTGTTTTATATTTCGCAATCGTTGGGCTTGGTTTTGGTTTACCAGAAAATTTATTGTATGTGCTTAATTTCGGCACTTCTACTGGTATAGGGCGCTTATTCTTAACTCCTTTCTTTCATGCTACTACTGTTGCTCTCGTGGGTTATTACTTATCGCGCAAAAAACTTTCTGGTGGATCGTTTAGGCCAGTTATTAATGCCCTAGCTTTAGTTATCGTTCTTCATTCTGTCTATGACTTTGGTTTATCGTCCGGGATAACGATTCTAACAGTTATTTCAATCTTAATCACAGCCTTTTTAAGTATAAATCTATTTAGTTTGTATTATCGTTCAACCGAGTTAGATCAACTTCAGGGGATAGCCGAAGTAGGTATAAATCGATACTGCCGAAATTGTGGTCGAAAAAATTCTGAACATCACCTCTATTGTACATACTGTGGTAACCATGCTTAAATAAGGATGAAATAACTAACAAAAAATGTATTGTCCAAACTGTAATTCACCAATCGATGAGAGCGAATATTTTTGCGGAAATTGTGGTATTAACCTTAGACCAAAAAATCCTGAGTCAGATAAGATAATGAGTACTGGCTTTGTCGAAAAAACATTGCCCCAGTACGCGAAACTTAAAACAATTCCTAAGTTAAGTTTAGCGACCTACATTAGCTACCTTAGTTTTTTTGGTGGAGCTATCATCGCTTTATTTATTTCACCTATTTACGGACTGTTAGCTGGTTTGATTGGCATTATCAGTGCCAGTTTTATATCGAGAAAATACCATATTATCCACAAATCAGTTGGTCTAGTCATGGCCTCAGTTCTAATTATTTTCAGCGTAGCGGTGGTGTCACATAATTATAATGTTTTGAAAAAAAATCAATCTGCTAATAAATTAAGTTCAAGTAATTCATTGCTCAGCTCGTCAGTAAATACGAGTTGTTATAGTTTCAGTTTTTCAACTGAATTAAATTTATCGGCTAATAACACTGGATGTTCAATCGAGGCTTACAATGGTTCGACTCCGAGTAATTCAACTATTTTTTACAAAATTTTATCGGTTGAAAATCATAATATAAACCAAACCAATTTTACAGGCTTAATCAGTCCGATTATTGTTCAAGACGTCAAACAGAGTTTGAACGGTTTTAGTATTGTAAGTGAGAATCAAACAACTTTTGCCGGTAATCTCGCTTTTGCAGTTTTAGCTAACAGCAATACTGCTAATAATTCAGTTATTGAGGAGGGAGTTTATCATCCATCTTCAGGAGCAAACTTCTTTGACATTATTTACTCAAATGACTATCCTAATGTTAACTTGAGTAGTTTACAATCGAGCTGGGTATGGAAAAAATATTAAACAAGAATCTACATAATCATTATTTGCCGATATTTCTGTTGGTAATCGGAGTTTCTTTGTTTATCTTCGTTATAAGTTATTCTACGGTCAACTTGTCTGGGCTAAATCCAATAAACAGAGTTTTTTTTACCGCTGATTTTAAATTATCTAAAAATACAAACGGCAGTTACTCTATTGTCCCTAATAATCAAAACACTTTGACTTATCAGCCAAACTATTTAGTTGTCGGACAAAATACAATTTTACAGACTTCTTTGATACATTAAACAAAATAAAGTTGTGTTTGACTTAGAATATATGTGAGGATGCATCTGTGGTGCGAGTGGCGGGAGTCGAACCCGCGTCACCAGTTTGGAAAACTGGGATAATGACCGTTATACCACACTCGCATGGGTTAAGCTTAGGATAAATTATATCAAATTTCGTGGAGGATTGTTATATTAGCACCAAGGCTGTTTAGACGTTCTGATAAATCCTCATAACCTCTATTGATAGTGTAGACATTTCTAAGTAAACTTATACCATTTCCGGCCATCATACCGATTAAAAGTAGACTGGCGGGGCGGAGAGCCGGCGGACAGATAACTTCAGCACTTTGAAATTTGGTTGGACCAGTGACATATGCTCGGTGTGGATCTACTAATTCTACCTGAGCTCCAATCTTAGTTAGTTCTGTGTAATAAATAGCCCTGTTTTCGAACATCCAGTCATGGATTAAGCTCCTACCTTTAACAACACAAGCTATTAAAACAAAATAGGGAATGTTGTCTGGATTTATTCCTGGGTAAAGATTAGGATGGATTTTTTCTTCTAACGCCTGTAGGTTACCATTGTGTTGATGAATCGTTAAATCACATAAATCTATGACACCATTTCCAGCTTTATAACTTTCACTTTTTGTTATTTTAAGACCCATTTTCTGTAGTTTTAGTAGTTCAAGGGAAATCCATCGATAGGGTACTCGCTTAACAGTTATTCTAGAATTCGTTACTATGGCCGAAGAAATGAAGAACATCGCTTCAATTGGATCTTCTGTTGGATAGTAGGTTACATTTTTCTTAATTTTCGATCCAACACCTTTGATTTGTAAGAAAGGTGTGCCTATGC
>JAJYCU010000013.1 GCA_021778165.1 bacterium
CATAGTTGAACAATATGAAATGCCACAATTAACCCTAAAACCAAAGCCAAAATTCCGGCAGCAGATTGCGTAAAATATAAAATATGTTTTTTATCAAAACGATCAGCAACCACTCCTCCCCAAACACCAAAAATTAAAATTGGTAAGAACTGTGCTGCAATCACTAAACCTAATTTAGTACCCGAATGCGTTAATTGTAAGACTAACCAAGATAAGGCTATGGTCTGAATCCAAGTACCAGAAAGCGAGATACTTTGCCCGATTATAAACAACTTAAAATTTCGAATTTTAAGAGCAGCAAACGTACGTCTTATAACAATTTCCAATTGAGATAACCTTTTTTAGTATTTAATTTACATAATTAAGTATACTCTAATGATTTTAAGAATATTAATGATATCGTAAGAAAAATTAAGTAAACAATAACTATTTTAAAATAACAGGGTGTAGTCTTGCAATTTAAGAGGATATATGCAACTATAACTATATATGACTGAACTATCGAAGATATGTCCAGCTTCAGGGAAAGTTTGTGAAGCAAGAGAAGTACTGGCTGGAAAAATAACTCGAAACGAAGAATTAATTTCAATTTTTGGGCAAGATAAATTGTTTAGTCCAAGTGCCCTAAAAAGGCATGAAGCAGGATTAGCAATCGGTACATCAATACTTAATAATGCAACCTGGGAATGTAGTGGCGAAGGTTGCTATGTTATTTTTCAACTTACGAAATTGATTGATTAAATATGGAATCACTCACCAACGAATTACTACTACGTAGTGAACAAGATCAAGTGATGCGAAATAAAAATTTGGCAGATAACAATTTTTGGGATGAATCAATAGATAAAAATAACACGCTTTTTTTAAAAAAAATTATAAAAAAATATGGCTGGCCCACAATTAGCATGGTCGGGCAGCAAGCTTCTGATGCGGCTTGGTTATTAGTTCAACATGCTGATCACGATACTAAATTTCAAGAATATTGTTTAAATTTAATAAAAACAATTCCAAAGAAAGAAATTAATCAATCACACATAGCCTACTTAGAAGATAGAGTATTAGTAGCTAAGGGACTACCTCAAAAATACGGAACACAATTTTTTGGCATTGGAAAAGATTTAAAACCAAGACAAATTGAAGATAAGAAAAATGTAGACAAAAGACGAGCCAAAATGAATCTAAGTAAATTTGCCGAATACGAAAAACTAATGAATGAAACTTATAATAAAAAGCCAAAAATCTCATAACAATGAAACAAATTTTACTAATTGGAGGTGGTACTACTTTTAATAATCAGTCTGATTATAAAAATTTTCTAAAAACCATCGATATAGATAAGGAAAGATTACTAATTAATGAAAGCTGGAAACAAAACATAAATATAGAGTTAGGATTTGACTATGAAATTCTAATGCCAAAAATGCCAAACAGCACATACGCTAAATATGCCGATTGGAAAATTTATTTTGAGAGAATAATTAAAATCATTGATGATGAAATAATTTTAATCGGACATTCTTTAGGTGGTATATTTTTAGCTAAATACTTAGCCGAAAATTATTTTCCAAAAAAAATTAATTCATTGTTTTTACTCGCCGCACCATACAAAGAAAGAAAAGACGAAGACTGTCTTGGTGATTTTAAACTTCCAAGTAATTTAAACAATTTAAAAAAACAAGTAAAAAAAATCTATATATTACACAGCAAAGACGATAACGTCGTACCATATGAAGATTCATCTTATTATCATAATATGCTGGAAGGATCGAATTTAATTATTTTCAACGACAAAGGTCACTTTAATCAGCCTGATTTTCCAGAATTATTTAAATTAATTAAACAAACAATTTTTAATTAATTTGAGAACTAACTAAACAAAAAAATCGGATTATATATAATCATGTTCTTACGAATTTTTCTGATTTAAAATATCTTCCTGATAATTTAATGATGCGTATTCGGAATAATCCTTTATCTTTCTAGACTGAGGCAAATCCTCTAGCCCTTTTTGGGCTAACTTAACGCTTCCAATAACACCAAGTATTCCTATAGCTAAAATACTCGAAAATCTTTCTAAAAATAATACCTTAGAGGGGCTGGAAACTTCATAAAGGTCGATTTTATAACACGCTAACGCGGTTGACCCAGCTAGTGCTAAAGATGACAAGAATTTACCGGCACCTTTTAGGGAGATATTATTAGTTTCCATAGTTATCCTCGAAAGACTACTTATTGAGTCATTTTTTTCTTTATAGTCAGACATAATTATATTATTAAACTATAATATTTTAAAAATCACAAATTTAAATTTAAAACTTGCAATAAATATTATTTTCAGCATAATTACTCTAATGAATAAAAAAGGTGAAGCACAATTTGGTTGGGGTACTCCAGTTAATCTAAACCCAGCTAACGCTGATATGGTCAGAGAATTAGTTGAAGATCGTATTTCTAAATTAAATCCAACTTCCCAAGATTATGTCAGCTATCTAGCTCTAAGAGATATACTTTTACCAATCTCAGCTGAATGCGACTCATTAAAGGATGCCATAATTTCCAGTTGTGGTGTCTTAGAAAACTTAGCACAAAATCCTACTCCAAACTCTAGGGAAATTACTAATTTCAATGTAGCTTCATTAAATCAACTATTTATCTCTCGGCACTCAGGCTGTAAAATGATTTTAAAAGGGGATATCGGTGTTGATTACTATGATTGTGACAAATGTAATTTTTGTGCCCAAATAGAACATTAAATTAAGTAGTTAAAGTATAGGAAAGACTTTATACTACTGAGATATTCTGCTATTCATATCTTCAATAATTGAATCAAACGCCGTAATAACTAAACGGTCTAGTGAAGAAATTTTATCGCCAGTTGTCCATCTCAATAAATTATTTTCACCAAATTGATCAACAACTACGCCCGTTACTGTAATAATTGTTTTTGGACCAGTATCATATTCTGGGTTAATTGTTGGATCAAATATTTCGTTAACTATGATAATCCCAGAAAATTTATCGGTTTTGAAATATTCCTGCTTAAAACTATTTAAGAATGAGATGCGGGAATACCTATCCCCTGAAGCTCTATGGACACTGCCATCGTATCCAGAACCAAAAAGTGTTTGTATGACATTAACCTTATCTCTGATTCGTGCATCTATCTCCACATCATCACTTCTATTTAATTCAAATTTCATTTATATATACTATAATATAACCTAATTTTTGCAAATAAATTTATCCTAAAAATTCAGCTCTTACTTAGACTCTTTTATCATAAATTCTTTAACACTACTAACGGTATCCATGAACTGAGCAGGGAAGACGATTGTACTATTTTTATCTGAAGCAATCTCAGTTAGAACTTGCAGGTTTCTAAGCTGCAAAGCTATTGGATGCTTAGAAATAACATCAGCCGCTCTAGCAAGAGCTGCGGCACTTAATTCCTCTCCCTCAGCTGCGATTATTTTTGCTCTTTTTTCTCTCTCAGCTTGCGCAGCAGCCGACATTGCGCTTTGCATACTCTCAGGTAACTGGATATCTTTTAATTCAACCATACTGACATAGACACCCCATTTTTCAGTTGTTTTATCTAAAATTGCCTTTATGGCATCATTAATCTTTATAGTCTGACTTAGTACGTCATCCAATAAATTTTGACCAACAATATTTCTTACTGTAGTTTGTGCTATTTGATAAATAGCCGATAAAACATCTTGTATATCAACAACTGACTTAGCAGCATCAACCACTTGATAATAGGCAACCGCCGCTACATCAATCGAAACATTATCTTTCGTAATAACTTTTTGTGAATCAACCGGCAAGGTAACAGTCCTCATACCAATTTTTCGTATGTTATCAAATATTGGAATAATAAAACAAATCCCGGGTTGTTTGATATTCGTTTGCAGCTTACCTAATCGAAAAACAACACCTCGCTCGTACTGTTTGATTATCTTAATACTAGCTGCTAATAGAATAATAACTATTAGAATTATAAATACTATCAAAGTTGACATAAACAAATCTCCTTTATGATTAATCTTATTCTGTTCCAATTAATCATTGATTACAAGACCTTTATTTAAAAATCTCATTTATTTATATCAATAAACTATTTATTTCCTTGAAAATAATCTCTAACAGAACTAGCCGAACTTAAGTCAATTTGATTAGAGATGGCACTACAAACCATAACATTTTTACTTAAACCAATTTTTCCAAGCAAACCTGGTCTGATTCTTTTTTCAATGCGACTACCACTGCAATTTTCAATTTCTGCGGCTAAATCAGGATGTTCTTGTTTGAGAACGATAGCCGGAATTTCACCATAGCCCATAGAATTATGATCTATAAAAAAATAGATTAAAGCCTCATCATTTTTGAATAATACCCTAGTAAACATATAGGGTCGTTGCTTCAATATAATTTGTTCATTAGTTTTTAAAATTCTATTTGGACAGTTAGAACATAATTCCATTGTTACAATTTACCTTACAATTAAATTAGTCCGTTAGGTAATAATCTAAAAACTTTTAAACTACCTTGTGGCATTTCTCTAGATTCACGATAAACCTCATCGGTGCCAATCACAGTTAGTCTAGGTCTCGTAGTAGTAAAATCAGTCAGCTGATAATCAAATAATGGATCTTCTGCCGAGTTATTCGAATCATTAGATGCAAATACTTCTAATTTTGCAATATTGATTGAAACGGGTTCAGTACCTAATTTACATATCTCATCTCCTTGCCAAAATATTGGCGACAAAATAGGTACAGAAAAAAAATAACCTGAGTCATCAAAACGTTTAATCATAAGTGGTTCATCAGCTATAATTCCTAATATACCGGTGGTTTTTCTTCGTGCAAACTCACCGTTAAAATTAATTATCGGTTGATAAATATGCCCTTTAATTTTTTCGGCCATAGTACTCAAATTTTCAGCAACCTTAACTGAACCAACTAGCCCAATTCCCATTTTTTCGGCTTCAGATAATATCAGAGGTTCACTACTGAGAGCCATTGTCATTACTCTGGAAACTGCTCTCCTATATTCAGCACGAGCATTTACTAAATCATTAACTATAGCTTGTCGTTTTTGTTCGGGTGAAATTGATTCTTTTGTCATTCAATACATTAAACTATCAAGTCTTAAGTTATGCAAGCATGAGCAAGTTAGACTAATAAGAGGGCAATTTAAGTCTAAGATAATGCATTAATTTTTTATCTCACGTTACTTAGCCTGCGATAAATGATCGCATCGATAAACTTCCCATATCAATTACTTGGTTAAAATACTGCAATTCCTCGTTTTTATCAAGTAATGACATTGCCGCCAACATCGGGCGATAATGATCATCAAAAGCAACGGCAAAATCTGCTGCTTTAGTCATTTTTTTTGGATTAACTAATAAATCTAAATTATGTTCATCCATTTGTTTTGCAGCTATATAATCAAACTCTTGAGCCCAATCAAAAATTTTATTATCATAGAAATTAAGTAATCTTAAATTATGAACTAAATTTCCGCTACCTATAAAAATTACTCCTTTTTTTCTAAGTGGTTTAAGTAATTTAAACATTGTGACAAGTTGTGGCAGTGTCATGCTCATATCTAAGCTTACTTGTAGGACAGGGACACTTGGTTTTGGTGCTAGAAATTTCATAACTGACCATGTACCATGATCTAAACCCCAAGTTCCATCAAGCTGAGCTTCATATTTTAAAAAAGCTTCTTGCAGAATTTTTGCAATATTAAGGTCTCCCTTAGCCCGATACTCAACCTGATAAAGTTCTGGCGGGAAACCATACATATCATAAATTATTGGCTGTTTAGGCGCGTCCGTTATATGGGTTCCTTCAGTTAACCAATGCGCGCTAATAACAATAAATGCCTGAGCTTCTGGTAAATTAGATCCAATTTTAGACCATGTTCTTGTTATTTCATTATCTAAAATTGCGTTCATAGGATTACCATGACCAACAAATAATACTGGCATTTTTGGGCTAGGTTTTAATATATTATCTAGGTCTTTTAACTGATCCATTTTTAATTATTTAAATTAGCTTTAGCTGCAAAGTCGTTATACGCTTTTATGATTGGCAGTGAATTAAACCCTAAATCACTTAAGCGGTAAGTGACCGATAGTTTATCAATCGTTGCATGGCTTCGGGTAACTAGATGAGCTTCTTCTAATTTTTTCAATCGATTAGTTAAAGTTACTGGGTTTATATTATTTAAATGTCGCTCTAGAGCACAAAAACGACTTTCGCCACGGCTCAATACATCTATAATTCGTAAAGTCCAATAATCACCCAGTAATTTAACGCTTGGTAAACACAAATCAGTTTTTTCTATAATCGTTTTCATAACACTACAAATATTATAGTACTATTTATATAAATTAAGCCATACTTTATTGATATAATCAATTTATGACTTCTTACCCAAAAAGAATTGAAATCGTAACAGGCGTAATAATCGAGAACGATTTGGGCCAAATATTTCTGACAAAATCAAAATACTGGCTGAATAAATACGTTTTACCTGGAGGGTTAATAAACCCTGGCGAAACAATTTTTGAGGCGACTAAACGCAAGATTAAATCAGACTTAAATTTAGAAGTTCAACCAATAGCCACATTCAATTTCGGTGAATTAATTGATTCTAATGACTTCAAAAGATCGGCTCACTATATATATTTCAATGTTCATTGCAAAATTGTTAGTGGTAAACCGACAGTTGACCAGTCTAAATACTTTGATTATTTGTGGCTTAATCCTAAAGAAAGTTTAAAACTTAATCTAGCCGAATCTTTTGATAACAGTATCTTAAAATTCATTGAATATTTAAAAACCGTAAAAAAGTAACAGTTTGCCGACCTATTGATTGATTGGTACAATAGCATGACTATGCTTATATCTGTAAATCTATCTGAAAAATCTTTTGGTAATAAACCACTTTATACTAATGTAAATTTCGACATCCAGGAAGGTGAAAAAATTGGATTAATCGGTCGTAATGGTTGTGGAAAATCAACTCTATTCCATCTTATAAGTGGAACTGATAAAGATTATCAGGGTGATATAGATTTTAAAAAAGGCGTCACGATCGTCATGACTAGACAAGATCATCATGGGCTAGGTGATGAAATAGTGGCAAGTTATATTCAGAATGATTTACCAGATTTCGTTAGGCTAAACAATATTATTCAGACTTACCCTGAACATATGGGTGATAATATGAAATCACTCCAAACTTACAGTAATGCCCTTGAGCGATTTAATGACCTAGGCTATTTCCAAATTAACGAAGAGCTAAAACAAGCTTTCAATGATTATCAACTCGACAATGATCATTTAGAAAAAAAACTAAAACTTCTTAGTGGTGGTCAGAAGAGAATGGTTGAATTAATTAAAATTCAAAGAGCTCGGGCTGATTTAGCATTAATAGATGAACCGACTAATCATATGGACTACATCGCTAAAGAAGCATTTATAAAATGGTTAAAAAATACTAGCGATGCAGTCTTAGTAATTACTCACGATAGGGATATATTGCAGATTGTCGATCGAATTATCGAAATCAGAGATAAAAAATCATTTAATTTCAAAGGAAATTATGAACATTATTTAAAGATTAATCGCAATCAAATCACATCCCAGGTAAATGAATACGATTTAACTTTGCGTCATATTGAAAACTTAAAAGCAGATCAAATTCGATTTAGAAGATTAAAAGAAAAATCCCGAACTCCAGGTACAATTAAAAGATTCAAATCTCTTGAACAAAGAGTCACAAAAGAACTTGCAACTTTAACTTCAGTCGAGAAACCATCATTCTGGATTGATAGAGATGGTGCCGAAGAACTAAACTCCAAAATGACCAACGCCTATCAAAAATATAAAGCTCAAAATATTAGACTAGATACTAATAAATCAAAAGAAAGCCGGACGAGCCATCGATTAATTGAAGTAACTAATTTAAGTCTAGGTTATAATGAAAAACCATTATTCAAAGACATAAATTTCAGTTTATTTGAAGGGGAAAGACTAAGATTACACGGTCGAAATGGTACCGGAAAAACAACTTTAGTTAAAGCAATTATGTCTAAATCCAGTAAACAAAATTCTGACAGCCAAATTTTTAGTGGCCAGATAGCTCTTGAAACAAATTTGAAAATTGGATTATATGAACAAGAAATCGCTGAAAAATTTTTAAGTCTAAGCCTTTATGAAGCGATAGAACAATCTCTGCTTGAAAAAAATGAACCTGTAAGCGACCAACGAATTAAGAGATTAATGAGCGACTATTTATTTGAACCAAATGCAGATAGCCATACTCCAATAAATTTACTAAGTGGTGGCCAGATAGCTAGATTCCAATTAATCAGAATGCTCCTAAATAACCCAACATTATTGATATTGGACGAACCAACAAACCATTTAGATTTACCTAGCATAGAAGAACTAGAAAATGCCTTAACTAATTATCATGGCGCAATTATTTACATCTCTCATGATAGTTATTTTGCCAAAAAGGTTGGTGGTGATACTTTACTAATAAATCCTTAATCCTACTTATTTTTTTGCTATTTTATTAATATGATTATATAATAATATTCTCATGGAACATGGATTAAAAAATAATAGCTCAACTATTAACCATAATAGACGAACGCCATTTTGGATTGATTTTGCCACCAGCACCAGTCTGATTCTTGGCGCTACTGAAGTAATTGTTGGTTTAAAACTTGGTGGCGGGAATACTGTGCTGGCAAATTCAGTAGAGATGTTGGACAACGGGACTTATGCACTTGATTCGATGGCAGCACGAAGTGAATCTAATAGAAAACGTAACCATAGATTGAGAAGATTAGCCGGAGGGTTAATTTGTGCCGCATCATTATATGTTGCTACAAATTCAACCTATGATTTAATCGAAAACCACAACCCTGAAGTTAGCCCAATATTTGATCTATTTACT
>JAJYCU010000014.1:0-2682 GCA_021778165.1 bacterium
TAGTAATCATTTTCGGAGTACTCGGATACGTCGCCTATCTTAACTACAAAACAAAGTCAAAACCTAATACTAATACTAAATCAACGGTACAGACTAAATCAGTCTCAACACAACCCCTTAATTTAGCAGCAGCTGAAGCCGGGTTGTTACCATATACCCTTAATAATCCTTTAAGTAGAATGTCGGTATTCCCCTCAACAAACAATCAACTAATTATTGCAGGAGGGTATAACACAGACGGCACTACAAGTAACGCTATAATTTCTTTAAACCTTGCAACGGGTTCTCAAACACAACTTGGTAGTTTAGCTATTCCTTCACACGATGCAGCTTTTGCAACGATTAATAATACCCCTTTTATTTTTGGAGGTGGTAACAGTAACTCTATAAATCAGGTCCAGGCTATTGCCAATAATACATCTACTACTACCTCAACTTTAAGTGCATTAAGATCTGATTCGAGCGCAGTTACAATTAATAACGTTACCTATATAATTGGTGGCTATAATGGGACTTCGGCTGACTCTAATATCTTAACTACTACCGACGGCAAAACATTTACAAACTTTGCTACTCTTCCGATTCCTGTCAGATATGCCGCAGTTACTAATTTTGGTTCTAGTATATATGTTTTTGGTGGCACAGCTATAAACGGTCCTTCAGCTGGCCAACCTATAAATTCTATACAAGTAATAAACACGATTAATCACAAAGTTTCAATCCTAAATACCAAACTTCCTCAAAACTTATCTGGCGCAATAGCAGTTAACCTAAACAACGAGATATTCATAGCAGGTGGTCAAAGCGATACATTACAGAATTATCAGACTGGCGTAGGGACAACTCAAGTACCTGGTGTATCTTTAACGAATTCTAAGACATCACAATTAATTTATACTTTTAATCTAAGCAATGATTCTTTTCTTAATGCTGGATTGCTTCAACTACCAATTGCAAATGCTGGAGTTGTAGTTATAAATAACCGGGCCTGGATTATCGGAGGAGAGAGTAATAATCAAGTTACTAATGTCGTTCAAATGATCACTCCAAATAGTGGGTTTGGGGTTGCTGGAACAATTGGAGCAGGTTCACCATATTATGGCGATAGTCTAATGATTGCCGATAGAGGGAATAATAGAATTTTAGTGATGAATTCTTCAATGAATATAACTTGGAAATACCCATCAGCTACTTCACCCGCACCACCATTCAAATTCTACTTTCCGGACGATGCATTCTTTGCCAATAACGGTACAGCTATTATTTCTAATCAAGAGAATAACAACACGATTGTTAAGATTGCTTATCCATCCGGTAAAACAATTTGGACTTATGGCCATCCGCTTCAGACTAGCTTCGCAAATGGATACTTGAAAGCACCTGATGATGCATATCAACTCCAAAACGGACAAGTACTTGTAGCTGACGACCAAAATTGTCGAGTTCTATTTATTAATCCGGATGGAACTGTAGCCTCACAAATTGGCACAAATGGTGTATGTAAACACAATCCACCTTACTCCCTTGGCTCTCCTAATGGCGACACGCCACTATATGATGGCAATGTCCTAATATCTGAAATATTTGGTTCTTGGGTGAGCGAATATACGCCTCAAGGCAAATTAGTTTGGACGACCCACCTGCCAATAAGTTACCCTTCTGACCCACAACAACTTGGAGCTTCAAAAACAAACAACAACGACTTATACTTAATAGCTGATTACTCAGATCCTGGAGCAATACTTACATTCAATAGAGAAGGTCAAGTATTATCTAGATATCAGCCTACTTCAGGCCCCGGAATGTTGAACTCACCTTCTTTAGTTGAATTATTGCCTAGCGGTGTATATATGGCTAACGATGATCATAGGGATCGAATGGTAGCAATCGATCCAGCAACCGGTGCTTTAGTATGGCAATATGGTACCAATGACACGCCAGGTATAGGTATCGGTCAACTTAATAGGGTTGATGGATTTGATATTTTAGCACCAAACGGTACGACACCTACTCACGGTGCAAGTGGTTAAAAATTATTTACCAAATCTTCGGTTCAAATTCTTAAATTTTTTCAAAGCCAAAAAAAGGTCTTTTTCTTTAAAATCTGGCCATTTTTTCTTACTAAACATTAATTCACTATATGAAGATTGCCAAGTCAAAAAATTAGATAATCTTTGTTCGCCAGAAGTTCGAATAATTAAATCCGGTGGTGGAACATCAGGAGCATACAAATTAGCAGCTATGAGTTCTTGAGTTATTTTTTCGGCTGGCACACCAGATTTAACAATTAATTTTAAAGCATCCACTATTTCTTGATGACCCCCATAATCTAAACATAATAGTAATGTGCCTCTGGTATTATTTTCAGTTAATTTTTCAGCATCATGAATGGCGGTCACTAATGCAGCACCTAGTTTTACTTTAGAGCCAATTACTCTAACTCTAATATTTTCCTTATGAATTTTCTTAATCTCGTGAGAAAGTACCCATTTTAATAATTTCATTATATCTCTGACTTCTTGCTTTTCTCTCTGCCAGTTTTCGGTTGAAAAAACATAAGCTGAGACATACCTAACACCGTGTTTAATGGCGGCTTGAGCTACAGTTTTTAGATTTTGGTATCCTTCTCGATGTCCTTCGGCGACTGTTAGATTATGTTCCTTGGCCCAACGACGATTACCA
>JAJYCU010000014.1:2692-8879 GCA_021778165.1 bacterium
CATCAAGGATTAAACCAATGTGTGCCGGTATTAATTTTTCTTCAGATGAATTATTACTCATTTATAACTAATTATTATAACACTTTATGATTTTATATCGTCTAAATAACAAATTTATAGGCTAATGGATGGTCTTTTACGCTACCTAGCTCATCAGACCAAAAGTTTAATCGATTTCTTGAATCTATTAAAGTTTGCCAATAATTTTCGACTAACTCATGGTTATTTTGTAATGGTAATTGTTTTAAGGAAAAATCTTTTGAAATCTGTGCTATCGTTGATAAACTCGGAAAACGAGTTTTACTGTTACTCATATTTATAAATATATTTTCTAGAGTTAAAAATTGAGCTATCTCATACATTATTTGAGGAGATGATTTAATGATATCGACTGAGATATCATTCTGAATTTTTTCTAGGACCGAGGAACTTGACTGAGCAGAACTTAAAGCTTCAATTGTATTAACAAAAATTCTTCTAGTAGCCTCTAATGGTTTATCCTTAACCCTTTTGAGAGATTCATTTAAGCCATTTATAGCCATGGTTCTTTCAATTTGTGTTTGGGGTAAAAAATCTAACCCAATGCTTAATTTTACTTCTGAACGAAGTAATGATCTACTTATATCGTTTATAGAGAATTTATAACCCAAATCTTCTATTACTTGAGGCTCTAAACCTATCCCAATTTGATCAAAATATGGAGCTTCAACTTCAGGCACATAATTTAAATCTTTTGCCCCAGAATCTTGACTTAATATTTCAATTCCAGACATATTTATTATTATACCACATTATTATATAAAATACTAGTTTATTATGATAATTTTATTCAATTAATAGTAATAATGTTATAATCATGGCTAAATTAATAAAATAAAAAAATATGAATACATTTATAAGATTAAACAAAGTAGTAATCTTAAAATATTTAATTGTTTTTTATATTATTTGCTTTATTGGCTTAGGCTTTTTGCTTTACCATTATATTTATAACAGCCTAAATCAAACTTCTACCCCTCTAGGCAGCGTTAGCCTTGATAGCTTCAAATATAACGCTGATGCCTGTAAATCTGTTCAGTTAACAAACTCACAGAGTTTTATAGATACTGTTAACCTTTATATAGTCGGCAACTATACCAATAACTCATCGAAGACAACTTATCCAAATTTATATTATCAAATCGATAACAATAACCTCGTAGACTTAGGAGAATTAATACCCTCTAATAGCAGTGTTGCAAATACCTATGCTCTAAGTTCAATTTCACCCAATTCTAAATTCAGTCTCTATATTGGCAATAACACCTCGAGCTTAACTAAATTTCCTGATATTATCTCAACAATAGATAGCTTAGCCTTATGTAAAAATTCAAATTCTTCTAATCTACCGATAGGAACTAATCCTAGTTCAATATCTAGTAAAAATAAAAGTATAACTTCAACCAAAACAACTAGCTCAACAAAAGTATCTGCAAATTCTAGCTCAACAACCGCTGTTTCTCAAATAAAAAACAATTCAACTTCAACTTCTTCGACGTCAAATACTAATACTAGTAATTCCGGCTCAAATAATTCATCTTCTAGTGGAGGTGGCACAACATCAAATCCGAACAACCCAATTCCAATTGTAGTCAGCCCAACTCCTACCATATCTTTGTCTGCATCCTCTACAAATATATCTTCAGGAAATTCAAGTAATATATCTTGGTCTAGTACTAACACTACAAGCTGTAGCGCCTCAGGAGCTTGGAACGGCAATAAAAATACATCTGGGTCTCAAAGTACTGGATTATTATATTCTTCATCTACATTTACCTTAAGCTGTTTAGGACCCGGAGGAAGTACTAGTTCAAATATAACTATAAATGTTTCAGCTCCAACAACATGCGCTTCATCATTACCAACAACTAGCTCAGACCCGACATACCCACTATCTCAAGTTGAAAACTTTTCTGGTAGATCTTTACCTAGCGTTTGGAGTGATTATGGCAATGAAGTCCAACAACCATCTGGTTATGTCGCTGCATCTCATTTAGTACTTGTCCCTGGTAGTGGTACACAATTTCAAGGTTATCCAGATGCAATTAGCGGTAACGTAGGAGGTGTTACTGGGGCTAGCGGAGCAGTTTTAACTTACGTTCCTAGCTCGGGTGGTTACGATGTTTGTTTCTCTATGACTCAAGGTAACTGGCAAAATGTTCATATGGTCATAATATCTTGGCCATCAGACAATAACTGGAATGAAGGAGAATTAGATTTTTTTGAAGGAAACCCTCAAAGTTTACAGATAAATATACATGAAATTGGACCAAATCCAGCTACGAACGTATGGCAAGGTCACTGGCCAAGTTCGTTGGCAAGTGGTATCCATTTAATTTCAGCTCGATGGGACCCAGTTCACGGTTACCGATTTTATCTTGATGGTGCTTTAGTCGCTACTGCACCGATTAGTAGTTCAGTTACAACTCCAACCACCAGCCATTTTCTATCTATGCAAATGCAAGATATGACCGAGAATGGCACAAACTCTGAAACCGCAACAGTATATTGGACAGCCTCATACGGATATAACTAAAAAATAGCCAGTCTATATTAAACCAAAAAGAAGATTTATTTTTTGTGCTAGTTTTTTATCTTTTCTCATAAATGCTATCTCTGCCGTGTTAAATTTAACACCAGCATTTATTAAATTATGGCTACCAATTACGACAAAATCATCACAAATTAATATTTTACTGTGTAAATAAGTATCTTCACTGACTCTATTATCATAAGTAAAATTATTCGGAAATTTGAGAACGTTATATTTAAACATTACTAATTGCAATAATGAAAATGGAAATTTATGCTTAAGATAATGGTTATATACCAACTTAACCCTTACTCCTCTTTTAGAAGCTAAGATTAATTGCTGTAGTATTTTTCGATCAGGGAAAAATTGACATGTAAAAAGAATGTTTTTTGTTGCATCCTTAATTTGTCTCAAAGTTAAGTCGAAAATTATTGAATCACCATTATTACCTCTATCTAGTAAAACCAATGAATTGTCTATTAAAGTAATCTTTAAATTATTATTTAAGGACTTCCTGACTGAATTAGTTGATATTAAATCTGAGCTAAATTCAAATAATTGATTTGCGAGGAATGGATTATTTATTTTTATCATATAATCACGATGGTTATCATCAGTTAAATTAACGCCACCAATATAGACAATATTATTAATAACGCCGAGTTTTATGTGGCTTCTATCTTTATACGCAAGCGAGAATAATCGATTTGGCCGATTAATTATTGCTATTTTTATACCAGCATTTATTAACTTTTCGAGTCGAATATTTAATTTCTGGTAAAATCCATTAGCAAAAACTTTTTGTAAATTTTTACTGTAAAATAGTGGCCCAATCTTATTATTTTTATTAGAAAAAATAAATTGATGGGCATCAATTAATAAAACTATATTTACAGACCTTTTGGCTGCAGAAATTAATTCAAGATATAGTAGATTTATCAGATTAGAATCAAAATCTACCACCATCGTCATTAGTAAGATATCGTCACCAGATACCGATTCATTAACATGACTAATCAACCGTTTTAGATAATCAGCCTTACTTATAAGACTGTACTTAGACATTGAGAATACGACTTAATAAATTACTTTGAGAAATTAAATTATTATTTTTCAGGAAAGAATACACTAAGAATACAATAATCATAGGTTGCTGCTAAGATCGGTATGATACCGACGATAGATACGATATACCAATATCTAGAGTGCATAATAAATCCAAAACCTATTAATAAAGCACCAAGAACATTTCTAATTGATTTACCTTCTAAGCTATTCATGAAATCTAAGAAACTCATATCCTTATCTCCTATTATTATTTATTATCTTACATAAATAATAATACAACTATTTGTCAATAGTTTAAATTAGTTTTTTATTTTAGTTCCGATCACTTAGGCTTATCATAGCTAGCGATAAAATTGTAACTCCAATTGCAGTACCAGTAATAAACCGATTTGTTTCATATATATTTGTATTTTTCGATCCAATAACGTCGTTAATAAGACTGAGTGAGAATCCCGTAACCGAGAGAGCTAAACTACCAACACCAGCCTTAAACCAAGCCTTACGTCTATCTGATAATCGATAATAGAAGCCTTCTATAATTCTATGACTTATTTCAAAAATATTCTCTAATTCCTCAGGTTTATATCTTTCAGCATCCATTTCCGTAATATATAATATATCTGAGTATAAGTCAACAATTCGCAGTCGATTACCCGTAGATATAAATACTGGTATTATTAATAAATAAAATGACAATAAAAATATTAATATCTTCATCTAAAAGTATGATTTATGATCCCGATAAACATACTTCTGGTCTAAATTTAACTAACCCTATTTATTCTAATGAAGCTACTGAAATTAATAAATCCTTGAAGGAATTGAACATTTCAGATATTCAAAGAATAATGAAGTTATCTTTGAACTTGGCCAACAAAACAAAGATTGATATAAATGAATTTACAGATGAATTTTCAGGATATCCTGCGATAAGTTATTTTTCGGGTGATATTTATAAAGGACTAAGAAAAATAAAATGGCAGAAACAAGATTATATTTACGCCACAGAGAATCTGGCAATAATTTCTGGATTATATGGCTATTTAAGGCCACTTGATATTATTAAGAAATACCGATTAGAAATGGGCTACAAACTAAAAGTAAAAAATAAAGAAAATTTAACTAATTATTGGCATAACAGAATATCCAATCAGCTTGAAAGTGCTGATGTAATCTTCAATCTTTTATCATTTGAATATAGTAAGGCAATTCTACCTCTAAAGAATAATCCTCTAATCATTCATCCATATTTTTTTAATAAACAATCTAATGGAGAAATGAAATTTATCACACGAGAAACTAAAATAGCTCGTGGATTAATGGCTAGTTGGCTAATTAAAAATCAAATAAAAACTATAGATGAAATGCAAAACTTTAATTTAGAAGGTTACCATTATGAAGATGACTATCTAAATCAAAAAACCAATCCAATTTTTTCAAAAAAATCAGTAATTAAAAGGTAGCATATTTTCCGGCCACATAAGATTTAATAATCTTTTACCTTTATTACTTAAAGTAACCCATATTTCGAAGTTTGATACATAATTTACAGATATCAGACCTTTATGCTGTAGCCCTTTCAGGATATGCTTAAGTGTCTTACGGTCATATCTAAGTGTTTCTTCTAAAGTAATAAACTCATCTCTTCCATCTTCAGCAATTTGCTGAAGTACTGATAAATAATCTCTATTTAAAAATGGAACTTTCATTTTATACCCCCTTACTTTATTTAACTTAAGATTAAACATTTCTTTATTCTTAAGTTATTTCCAGTCTAGTTCTTTAAACTAAGGAAAGACTTAGAAAAATACAAAAAATTTGTTAAAATAACTATTGATGCAAGAAGAAAATGAAAATCAAAATGATTTGGAAACTCAGAATAACTCCGTTAAAACCAACTCGTTAAGGGCTGCCGTCCTTGGAGCTAATGATGGTATAGTTTCGGTTGCCGGTATTGTTGTTGGAGTAGCCGGAGCCACTTCAGCAAATTCAGCAATTTTTACAGCTGGTATTGCTGGCTTGGTTGCTGGAGCACTGTCGATGGCAGCTGGTGAATACATATCAGTTAGCTCACAGAGAGATACTGAAAGAGCTTTGATAGAAAAAGAAAAGTATGAAATAGATAATTTCCCCGAAGAAGAGTTTAAAGAATTAACAAAAATGTATCAGGAAAAAGGTTTATCTCCAGAAACTGCCAAATTAGTCGCACGAGAACTAACAGATAATGATGTCTACGCCGCTCACATCGATATTGAGTTAAAACTAGATCCTAATGACCTAACAAACCCAATACACGCATCAGTTGCATCTGCAATCTCATTCACTATCGGAGCCTTTATACCGCTAATAGCTATAATACTTTCTCCAACTGAGCTTAGACTTCCTATAACTTTTAGCGCGGTAATCATTGCTTTAATACTTACCGGATTAGCAAGTTCTCATTTTGGTGGTGCTAAGAAAATACCTGCAACTATTAGGATAGTTCTTGGTGGAGTTATAGCAATGCTAATAACCTATGGAATCGGTAGATTTGTAGGTGTAAATATT
>JAJYCU010000015.1 GCA_021778165.1 bacterium
GTAAATATACTAATTAAAAACAATTAACTAAAACAAAAATACATTGAAATCTATTTATACACAGATGTAGATAATACTACACATGAATAAAAATACATCACTAAATAAACTAATTAACAGATACAGAGTAAAATATTTTTTAATATTATGGTGTTAATGTGACAACAAGAACATAGTAAAATATTCTATTTTTGTGAGCTATTCCTCTATTTCATCTACAGATTCATCGGTATCCACTAGTGTTAATGATACAATTTCATCATTATCATTAAGTCTCATAATTCTAACTCCTTGGGTTGCTCTATTTAGTTCAGGGATATTCTCAAGCCCAAGTCTTATAGTTTGACCTTGTTTAGATATTATTAATACTTCTTGCTTATCATCTAAAAGAGTTTTAACACCGATAAGTTCTCCGGTCTTAGTGTTAACTACAGCCGACCTAATACCTACACCTCCACGGCTATGCGGAGTAAACTGTGAAACTTTTGTTCTTTTACCATATCCAAATTTACTTATAACAAAAATACTAGCTTCTTCTTTTACTATATCCATTCCAATAACATAATCTTTTGGTCTTAGCCTAATACCTCTAACACCGCGCGAAACTCTGCCCATTGGTCTTGTTTCTTTTTCATGAAACCTTATAGCTTGACCTAGAGAAGTGGATATAACTATTTCATTATTACCGTTGGTCATACGAATCCACTTTAATTCATCGCCCTCGTCCAAATTAATAGCTATAAGTCCACTGTTTCTAACGTTCTTATACTGTTCAAATGGAGTTTTCTTAATAACACCCTTAACCGTACACATTACTAAGTTATCTGCCTGATCAGTTTTGGAAATATTTAACATGCTACTAACGGTTTCTTTAGGTTGTAATTGTAATAAATTAACTAAAGCTACCCCTTTAGCATTTAACCCGACTGCAGGAATTTCATAAGTCTTTAACTTGAATACTCTGCCTCTATTCGTAAAGAATAGTATGTAGTCATGAGTTGATGCGTTTACAACATGCTCAATAACATCTTCATCTCTGGTTGTCATTCCTCGTTTACCTTTGCCGCCACGACCCTGTTTTTTATAATCAGCCAGCAAACTTCGCTTAATATAATTAGCAGCTGTAAGAGTTACAGCAACCTGCTCATCGGCAATTAAATCTTCATCGCTCATCTTACCAAGCTCACTATTGACTACTTTTGTTTTTCGATCATCCCCATACTGTTCTTTTAACTCAGCCAATTCTGACTTAACAATAGATAAAATCTTCTTTTCATCAGCCAGTATAGCTTTTAATTTATCGATTAGTTTCCTAAGTTCTGCCAATTCATCTTCAATCTTCTTCCTTTCAAGCCCCGCAAGAGTTCTCAGCTGCATAGCTAAAATAGCCTTGGCTTGAATTTCAGTTAATTTAAATTTCTTAATTAAATTTAATTGGGCTTCATCTGTTGTTTGAGAGTTACGAATTGTAGTAATAACTTCATCAATATTATCTAAAGCTATCTTTAAACCTTCCAAAACATGGGCCCTAGCTTCAGCCTTATTTAGCTCAAATAATGTTCTTCTTCTAACGACTATTTGTCGATGTTTTATGTGTTCTTTAAGAATATCTACTAGACCAAGTATTCTAGGTTGAATGCCATCAATAAGTGCCATCATATTAAAATGAAAGGTAGTCTGTAGACTAGTCAGTTGATAAAGTTGATTTAAAATTTTCTTAGGGTAGGCATCCTTTTTCAAATGAATAACTATCTTGACTTCACCTCTTGCTGTTTCATCTCTTAGTTCACTAATACCAACAATCTTTTTGTCTTTTACTAATTCAGCAATTTTAAGGACAAGGCTTTCTTTGTTTAAACCATACGGAATCTCAGATATTATAATCTGGTACCTAGAATTTGCACCCTCTTTAATCTCAGCTATTCCACGAGTAATTACACCACCTCTTCCGGTCGCATATGCTGTTCTAATAGATTCTTTACCGAATATGACACCACCCGTAGGGAAATCAGGCCCCTTAACATACTGCAATAAATCATCTAAGGTTGCATCAACATTATCTATAAGATGCATTTCTGCATCTATAACTTCTGTAATATTGTGCGGTGGGATGTTAGTTGCCATACCGACAGCTATACCTAATTGTCCGTTCAATAATAAATTAGGTAATCTAGCTGGTAAAACCATTGGTTCTTTTTTGGTACCATCATAATTATCACGAAAATCTACTGTTTCTTTATCAATATCTACTAGAATCTCATCAGCTAATTTTGCTAATTTTGCTTCTGTATACCTCATGGCTGCGGGAGGATCTCCATCCATGGAACCAAAATTTCCTTGTCCATTGATTAAGGTGTAACGCATAGCCCAAGTTTGAGCCATTCGAACCATTGCATCATAAATTGAGACATCGCCATGAGGGTGATATTTACCCATCACAGCCCCTACTACATTCGCACTCTTCCTATGTCTTGCACCACTCCTTAAACCTTCTTCGTTCATGCTATACAAAATTCGTCTATGTACGGGTTTAAGACCATCTCGTACATCTGGCAGTGCTCTATCAATGATAACGCTCATAGAATAACGAAGATAATTATCTTCCATGACATTCTCAATTGAACGAAATTCAACTGATTTACTAGGTATTACTTCGCCTGAAATAACATTTTTCTTAATATCTTCATTTTCCATTTTCTAAATATCCAAATCTTTCACAAATTTTGCGTTTGTTTGAATAAAGTTTTTCCTTAATTCAACTTCTGTACCCATTAATTTATTAAATATTGCGTCAGCTTTTTCGCCATCTTCAACTTTAACCTGTATTAATACCCTTTTATCCGGATTCATTGTGGTTTCATAAAGTTGTTCTGCATCCATTTCACCTAATCCCTTATAGCGTTTCTGTTCAGTAAAGCCGGCTTGCCTAAATCGCTCATCGTTCGGGTTAATAGATTGTCCTTCTTTTTTTCTCTTCTCAATTATTTCATCCAAAATTTTATCTAAATCATTTTCGTCATAAATAAATATATTTTCTGCTTTACCGGTCTTAACTAGTTCAAATAATGGAGGTTTTGCAAGATATAGATGACCATTATCTATAACTGCTTGCATATACCTAAAGAAGAACGTCATCAGAAGTGTTGCGATATGGCTACCATCAATATCAGCATCTGTCATTATAATAATTCGTTCATACCTAAGATTGTTAACATCAAATGACTCTTCAATTCCAACACCGAGCGCCTTAATAAGGCTTAATAGTTCATTATTAGCTAACATTTTATCTAATCTTGCTCGTTCAACATTTAAAACTTTACCTCTTAAAGGTAAAATCGCTTGAGTTTTACTGTCTCTACCAGATTTGGCTGAACCACCAGCGGAATCACCCTCTACTAAATATAACTCGCTATCTTTAGGGTCTTTCGACGAGCAATCAGCTAACTTACCGGGTAGACCAGCACCATCAAGTATTCCTTTACGTAAAATATTATCTCTGGCTGCCCTAGCTGCTTTTCTCGCCCTAGCTGCTAATAAAGCCTTACCAACTATTTTACGAGCTACAGCTGGATGTTCTTCTAAATAATAAGTGAAATATTCATTCATTACTTGTTCTACGTAGCCTCTGACTTCTGGGTTACCCAATTTATTCTTAGTTTGACCTTCAAATTGTGGATCTGGTAACTTAACTAAAATAATAGCCGTTAAGCCTTCTCTAGTATCTTCACCGGTTAAATTTTCTTCTTTTTCTTTTAATAATCCAGTTTTTCTAGCATAGTCGTTAATTACTCTTGTTAAAGCTGCTCTGAATCCTGTTAAATGAGTACCACCATCAGGGTTTAGAACATTGTTTGCAAAGGCTTTAATAATTTCTGTGTATGCATCTGTGTATTGTAACGAAACTTCAACCTGAGTCTCGTCAATCGTTTTATCAACATAAAATATATCTTCATCAACTGGTTCTTTACCAACATTTAAGTGTTTAACATAACTCTGTATACCACCTTCGAAATAAAAACTATAACTTTCATTAGAATTTTCATTAATTAAGGTTGTTTTAATTTTTTTAGTCAGATAGGCGGCATGTCGTAAGCGATCCAGAATAGTAGTAGAGTTAAAGTTAATTGTTTCAAAAATAGTGCTATCAGCGTAAAAAACAATTTCTGTACCAGTTTTACTCGATTTACCGGTAACTTTTAAATCGGATAAGGGCACGCCTTTTGAATACTCCTGATTAAAAATTTTTCCTTCTCTATATACTGTTATTACCAACTTTTCAGACAAGGCATTAACCACACTACTCCCCACTCCATGAAGACCACCAGATACTTTATACCCACCACCACCAAATTTTCCTCCAGCATGTAAAACCGTGAGCACGGTTTCAACGGTACTTTTACCTGTTTTAGGGTGAATATCAGTCGGGATTCCTCTACCATTATCCCAAACTTTAATTCCACCGTCTTTTTGCATAGTTACAACAACTTCGCTAGCATAACCAGCCAAAGCTTCATCTATACCATTATCAATTAATTCCCAAACTAAATGATGCAGTCCTTCTATACCAGTACCACCAATATACATACCTGGTCGTTTTCTGACTGGTTCCAAGCCTTCCAATACAGTAATTTGTTCAGATGAATAGTTACTTTTCATTTATCCCCAAATTTATTATTTTGATTTTAAACTCTATCTTACGTCCTTAATAAATTATACAATAGTTATTCAAACTATCCAAGACATAAAGCGGTTACATTTGTATTTTATATTAAACTATGGTTAGCTTAAAATATAGTTTAAATAAAAAATAAAAATGTTAGAAAAGTTATTACAAAAGGTTTCATATAATAGCGGAATAATATCTCAAATTTCTTTTTATAGTCAGCGCATGCGGCAAGAAACTAAAATTAGAAGAATTGGAATGGTATTTATTCTACTAGCTTTTTTTGTTCAATTTTTCGCGTTTATTTCACCTCCACAATCTACGCTGGCTTCTTCACCAAACGACTTAATAAATGGTGGCTATAACTCTTCGGCTGAAGCAGCAAAGTACTGTAATCTAAACACTGAGGGCTACGGCACTTTACTAGCAAATTATTCAATAAGCTGTTCCGAGGTAGCAAATGCACCAACTGTTACACTAAATTCAACGAGTTATAATAGACAGTTATTTTCAATGGGTCGACTACCGTATGGTTTAGCAGGTGAAACACCAGTGACTATAAATAATGTAACCTATTATTTTAGATATCTATGGTCATGGGATACTGCAGGCTCATCAAATTATCAGGCACTCAAAGTAACTTCTTCCAATAATCAAATCTACTTTTTGCTCTATAACTGTGGCAATATAGTATCTATTGGACTACCCATTGGCCCTAATTTATCAATCTCAAAAACAACAACTCCAGGATATCCATTACCGGATAGTAATTTAGTTCCTGGGCAAATTATTTCTTTTAGAGTTATTTTCAATAATGTTGGAGGAACCGCCAAAAATGTTGTTATAACTGATCCCCTCCCCAATTACACAAGTCTAGTTGGTTTTAATTCTACAGGAGCCAATAAGTATCCTTTAAATCTAAATATAAACCAGCCAACATGGATTTATAATTATGTATCATCAAAAGATCATTATTATATAGACATACGTTTGAAGGTTAACGATAACACCCCAGACAATACCAGAATTTGTAATGTAGCATCCATATTTTCAACTGGAACTAGTAATCTAAAGAGTAACCAAGTCTGTATGCTTGTTCATACTCCTAAACCAGTAAAACCAACTACGCCGGTTAATCCTAAAAAACCAGTTACTCCAACTACGCCAGTTACACCTACGACACCAACTACGCCTACGACACCAACTACGCCTACGACACCAACTACGCCAGTTACGCCTACGACACCAACTACGCCAGTTACACCTACGACACCAACTACGCCAGTTACACCTACGACACCAACTACGCCAGTTACACCTACGACACCAACTACGCCTACGACACCAACCTGTCAGTATAACCCCAGCATTCTAAGCACAGACAGCCAGTGTAAGCCTTGCCAATCAAGTGTTGACTCTCAGGACACCCTTGCATGTATAAAAGTCTACAAGACGGCTTCTAATTTGACACAAGGCATATCGAACGCAGATGGAACTACTGCTCAAGCAGGTGATGATATAGTTTATACTTTATACGCTAATAATTCCGGGCAAGCTACTGTAGACAACTATGTATTTACAGAAAACCTAAGTGATGTACTGGATTATTCAAATATAGTAAACTTGTACGGCGCTAAAATTGATAGCTCAAATCAAATTACTTGGCCATCAATTAATATCCCTCCGGGCCAAACTGCATTTGAAAAAGTGGAAGTAAAAGTGATGAATCCAATCCCTCAGACTCCAACATCAAGTTCAGACCCAGGATACTACAATCTCGAAATGGTAAATGTATACGGTAATACTGTTACAATTCACCTACCTCCTACAATAATTAAATCAATCGAAAATATAAGTACTTCAACTAGTAATCTAGTAAACACTGGTCCAGGAACTAATATTTTTATTACAGCAATTATTATCAGTGTAATCGGATACTTCTTCTTCAGATCAAGAATACTAGCTAAAGAATCAGCTTTAATCATAAATCAACAAGGATAGTAGCGATGACAGAAAATATTAAATTTGAAAATTCAGAGGAGCTTACCTTACCCGAGGGAGAAATTGAGCTTTTATTACCTAAAGGTGAAGTTGAGCAAGCCCAAAATACAGAATCTGAAACTTTAGCTCTGCAAAATGAAAAATTAGCAGAATCCAGAAGAATAATTTCTGAAGAAGCTGAACCAAAACAATTATTCGAAACTGATCAAGCAACTGATGATGATATATCTATCAAAAACAGTTTGATTCCACAAGAAGTTGCCAAATTTCAAGCAAAACAAAATCTTAAAAATGTTAGAAAAGATTTAGGTACTACAGATAGAATAATTAGTAAAATTATTCATTCTCCGGTACTGGATAAATTAAGCGAGAAAAGCTCATCGTCAGTTGCAAGACCTAGTGGCATTCTTGGAGGTTCAATATTAGCTTTCCTGGGTAGCCTTTCATACTTAATTTTTGTTAAATATGTAGGCATTACATACAATTATTTATTCTTTTTTGGCTTCTTTATTATTGGATTTATAGTTGGAATATTTATTGAGTTTATACTTAAACTAAGTAGACATTAACCTATAATATTGCCATCGGTATCGATAACTATATCGTTTGGCTGATTATTTTTAGGTGGAGGACTAGTAGTTTTTCTTAGTTCTGAAGCTATATCTTCAGCTTCTTTATTCTGAAATTCATTACTGGATATATTTTGTGTTTGATTTATTACAGACGATTGACTGCTTACACGATCAATTTTAAATTCGTGCTCAGATACAGGCGGTTCATCAGCTAATTTCTGATCAGGATATACTAATTGGCTAGTATCGGGTAATTCATTAGCATTTAAATAATTTGCAGCTGGAGTTTGGTTAGTATTACTAATTGGGTTAGGCACAGGGTTAACTGTTTGAACTGGACTATCCACTTTCTTTCGTTTTGCCAACCAGTCGTCCAAAAAACTATTATTATCTTTCCTAATAGAAGCTGGCGTCGCAGAAGGTCGAGCCCCCAAATTATTATTTACTAACGGGTTTGCTTTTACTGCCATTCTCTCTGAAATTTCTTTTTCAACCTGAGCCCTTACACGACCATATTTGATAGCTGAAAGCTGTTTTAATGCTTCAAATAATCTTTGATTAGGTGTACCAAGTGTTGGTAAACCGACCATACTAAAAGATTGAGTAGGCACTCCATCAATCAAAGTTCTGACAATAGAATTATAGTTAGGTATCCTTAATAAATCATCATTACTGAATGTTGGTTGAAAATATCTGCCCAAAATTTCTACATCATTTTGTCCTACTCTAAACGAGACTATGGTACCAACATTACCAAATACTGCATCTCTAATTTCTTCACTTAACTGAGTCGTGAACTGATTAGCGACTATCAAATTAAGGTGAAACTTTCGAGCCTCTGACATTATAGTAGCAAAACTATCAGTTGAAAAATTCTGAAACTCATCAACAAATAAACAGAAATCTTGTCGTTCTTTTTCGGGTATATCGGTACGACTCATTGCTGCAGCTTGAAACTTCATAACAAAAATCATACCCAATAATTTAGAGTTCAAATCTCCTAAACGGCCTTTACTTAAATTAACTAATAATATTTTTTTATTGTCCATTATGTCGCGCATATCGAACGAACTTTTTGTTTGACCTATTATATTTCGCATCATATCGTTACTTAAAAAAGCACCAAATTTTGAGACAAACCAAGCAACTACCTCACCAAAATCATTTGAACGCTGTGAAGCTGGCATCTCTTTTCTCCAAAAATCGATTACGTTATTATCTGTAACGAACTTTAATTTTTGTTCAACAAAAGCAGGATCTCTGAATAATTTAGGAATATCGACAAATGTACCTCCGGCTGGATCAGCCATTATAGTTAAAGCTGCCATCCTGAAAAGATTCTCGTATCTAGGACCCATTATTCCTGAATGATTAGGATCATACAATTTATAGAGCATATTAAGCGCCTCTTGTATTAAAAAATCTTTCTGATCAGGATTATCGAATTCAAATAAATTTAACCCCATTGGATTATCCATATCAGACGGAGAAAAATAAATTACGTCCTCTGCACGTTCTGCAGGAGTCATAGCGAGAAAGA
>JAJYCU010000016.1 GCA_021778165.1 bacterium
AACAGTTTCACCATCCTTAAATCTATGCTGCATCTTATAACGATTAGGAGGTAGGACATTTTGGAGTAAATTTTCTAAATAATATTCTCCAAGCACCCCTCTTTGCTTAGGGTTTTGTAGGACATTTTGAAGAGTTTTTAACTCGCTAGTAACATCGACTACTCTTTTATTAGTTTCATCAAGTTTAACTAACTTTTCAGTTACTTGAGTTATTAATTTTGAGCTTTCGGAAAATTGCTTAATCATTGAATCTCGCATTGAAGCTTCATTCTTATCGAGTCGCTCTGTAATTTGATTTTGTAGGCCCTCTTTAAGAGAATTAATAGCCTGATTTAATTGATTCAAATCTTCTTTAATCAAAAGTGAACTAGGAGATTTTCGATTACTGAAAAAAAATAATCCAGCTAAGATTATAAGAACTACTCCAATTATCGACACAATCAAGACGCTCATAGTTAATCTAATTATAGCAAGAGCGTATTAAAGATAATACTCATTATTAAACATAAACAAAAAAACTTATAAATTATTCTCTTAATTTTTGAAAAAATCAGTTTAACCTCGGAAAAATAAGTTATCTATTCTAATTTAACCAATATTACTCCATAATTAAATCTAAGATGTTTTTAGCTATAGCTATTTCAGCCGCATTTTTAAGTGCCATTTCAAATGGTACTGCAGTTATATTAGAAAAAATAGCAGTTGATAAAATCAATAAGAAGAATTTATCTAGTCTTAATTTACTTTTCCAACTTAAAAATAATTTTAATTATTTACTTGGTATTTTTCTTGATATAGTTGCCTGGTTATTTGCACTTCTAGCAGTACACCGATTACCGCTCTTCATTGTTCAGCCAATTATTGCTTGTAGTGTAATTGTGACTATATTTATTGAAATTATCATAACTAAAAGAAAATTAAATATTAAATTGATTCTATCACTTAGTCTTTTAATCATTGGCTTAATAGTTCTAACCAATGTAGCAGCACCAGAAAAAGCTGCTAGTATCTCTTCATTAACTAAACTTTTTTTGGTATTAACCCCAATACCACTAGCAATTATTGGGCTAGTTTATAATACCTTCTTTAATAAACAAGCAACTTTTGTCTTAGCGGCAGTTACTGGTATATCATTTGGAGCAATTGCAGTAGTTGGACGAGCTCTTCATTTTAACAAAAACATACTTGGTATATTTTCCAACCCCCTACTTTGGGCAATTTTTATTTACAGCATTATTGGCATGATCTTTTTCACGATTGCACTTAAAAAAGCTAGTGCCTCATTTGTTAACACAATCGTCATAGCCTGTGAAACTATATTTCCAATCATTTTTGGAATCATATTTTTTAACGACCATCCAAGACACGATCTATGGATTGAAGTTATATTAGGTTTTATATTTACGGTTCTTGGGACAATCTTTATACTTAATTCTATCGGCAAAGAAATTCTAGACTAAACTATTAAGTTCTTAAAAAACCTTGTTAGTTGAATAAAGCTTTATTATTAAATTTTTAGCATGTAATGTTTGAACTAATTAAAGCACTTTGTGAAAGGCTATTATTTGAAAAACACCATAAAATATGATAGTATAAATATAATATGTTGGAAGTAATGGATAATCAAGAAATTGCTCCTTTATCTGATTTTGCTCAATCAATAGAAATTTTTGAAGAAAAACTAAAAAGCATGCAAGATGATGTTGAAAAATATCTCGAGACCATATCTCTAAAAGAACATGGTACTTCAGATCAAGGCTATAGATTTGATTAAACTGTGAATTTTTTATTCTTAATTATTAACACTTCCCTGTTTAAAAATAAAGAATTATTAAACGATGTTTCTGACAATAATTATTTTAAATTATCTAATGATAATAACTCAGTTAGTTTAAGAAAAAGATCTGCTTATCCCACTACCTATTTAAAATCAGAAAAAAATAATTTTGAACTAGGATATGGTTTAAATTCTAATGATTTTGAAAATGAATTTTTAGATCTACATATTAGTCAAAAAGAATTAATTATTAAAAGAGATATATACATAACTCTACCGTTATTTTATTCTTATCAAAATAACAAATTGGTCCTGTCTAATAGTTTTGATTTCGTAGTTTCAAACACAGAAGAGTTAAGCCTTAATAAACTAGCAATTACTGAATCGATTATGCCAGTTTCCGACCGGTCAAATACCATCTATTCTGAAATAAATATACTGTATGAACGTCAAATTATCTCTTTGGATAAAAATGGACTCAATCTACTAATTCCCGATGATTTCAAGCTGCCAAACAAACTAGAATCTGACTCAAAATTGTTTCAAAAAATTCTAGAAGAAACATTTGAAAAATTTTATTCAAAAATCAGCGAATCAAATTTTGCTTACGAAGTTAGTGGAGGTATCGATTCATCAACATTTCCACTATACATGTCTGATAAAAAAAGCGTCAGTAGCACTCTGATTAGTATTTTATTTAACGGCACCAACTATACCTCTCAACAAGAAAAGCTAAATAGAATTATCGATATAACGAAATTAAAATTATTATCAGTTCAACTTAACACACTTAAAGACTACCCTTTTTGCCAATATTCTAAAAACTCAGCAAATTTTTATAATTTTGAGGAAATATATTATAGACCAAATGATTTATCGGCTAAAATATTAAAATCAAACCAAATTGACGTTTTGGTAACTGGGATTGGTGGCGATGAACTTTTTGAAATAAAACCAACTGATTACTTATATAGACAGTACGGGACTGAGATAATCGAAAAAAGACAATCACTAGAATTTCCACCTTTTACAAAGGATAAATTTAAAAACGACTTTGTTGGTTTAGTACCTACAGAACCACTATTACCTCTTCCAGCACTTTCATTTTCATATTTAAACACTTGCGTATCAAGAAATAACATCTACATAAATCAAGATATCTGGCCAATTTCCCCTTTTGCTAACCTAAAACTATATCAATACAGCCAATCTCTACCTAATATCTACAAGGCTAATAAAAATATTCTTAGAGTTTATTATGAACATAAAGGATGGCCTAAAGAAATCTATCAGCCTCAGGTAAACGAAAACTTTGCTGAGTTTTTTGACATCACTACTACAGGAGCTGGGTTTGAAAATATTATGATTAAATACTTATCACATTCAACACTTCAAAAAATGGACTATATAGACATTGATCAATTATTTAAATATTATTTAAATTTGAAAAATAGTCGAGATTTAACTAAAAAATGGCTATTTAACATTTATTCTTTGCTCGCGCTTGAAATTAATATAATAAATCTGAAAAAAGAAAATAAACTTACAATTACCAACTAGTTTTGACAGCTTTACCTTCTTCATAGCCAGCAGATGATTGAACCCCAATCGTAGCTTTTTCATAGAAATCATCTATATTCTTCGCACCTGCATAGCTCATTGAACTTCTAAGCCCCGAGGTAATCATATCAATAATATCCTCAACTCCTGGCGTTTTTTCGTCAATATATAACTTACTATTAGATATCCCTTCTTCGAAAAATTCTTTTAATGATCGTTCATAAGGATCTTCTTCATGAGTCCGGTTTATTACCGCTCTTTTGCTAGCCATACCAAAATTCTCTTTATATAGCCCAACATCATCCCTCAAAACATCTCCAGCGCTTTCATATGTTCCAGAAAACCAAGTTCCAATCATAACACTGCTCGCACCTGCAGCAAGAGCTAAAGCAACGTCACGAGGGTATTTTATACCTCCGTCAGCCCAGACAGATGCGCCTCTTGATCGAGCTACTTTCGCACATTCTAAAACAGCACTAAATTGAGGGCGACCAACACCAGTCATCATCCTTGTAATACACATTGCACCAGGACCAACACCAACTTTAATTATATTAGCGCCCGCATCAATTAAAGCATTAGTCCCTTCGACTGTTACTACATTACCAGCGGCTATTTTTATAGACTGGCTGATAGAACGAACGGTTTTTACTGCATCAACCATTTTTTGTTGATGACCATGTGCAGTATCCATAACAATTAAGTCAACTCCAAAAGATAATAATTTCTCAGCTTTTGATTTAACATCACCATTCACACCTAAAGCCACCGCCACCATCAATTTTTTATTTTCATCAATTGCTGGTGAATACAAACTTGCCCTAAGTGCACTCTTTTGACTTATGATACCCATTAATTTCCCATCATTATCAACCACAGGAGCACTATTTATATGATTATCGAATAATTGCTGATACATATCTTTAGAACTTAGATTAGAATCTATTGTAATAATTGTTTGGTTAACGAAAGCCTCTAAGTTACTAAATCGATCTAAGTTAATTGCTTCTTTTTTCAGTAACTAAACCGATAGGCACATTAAAATCATCGATGATTAAAACTACACCATGAGATCTTTTATGAATTAAATTAAGTACATCCGCTATAGTATTATGCACCTTTAGGGTTAGAGGAGTCTCAAATAATATGTCGGCTGATTTGATTTGTTTAATCATTGATTCTAATCGTTCAAAGGGTATATCTTGTGGCAATACCGTTAGACCACCTCGCCTAGCCACAGTTTCAGCCATCCTTTTACCAGCAACTGCACTCATATTTGCGACAATAATTGGGATATGGGTACCAACATTATCAGAAGTAGTTAAATCAACGCTAAACCTGGAACCAACATCACTATAACTTGGTACCAAAAAAACATCGTTATAAGTCAGATCATAACTAGGAATAATATTATTTAAAAATTTCATTTATACTCCCACTAAAAGTTTAAATACAGTACTAAGTTTACTACAAAATTATATTAAATTCTCTAATAAAAATGTTACTATATTTTATATATGAAAATTGCTCTTTATGGTTCAGGTGAGTTCACTGATTCCGTTAACGAAATCGATCAATTTCTAATTAATAAGTTTAATCTAAAAAATGTAGCTGTTGTGCCGACAGCCGCTGGAAAAGAAAAAGATTGGTACAAGTGGCTAGATATGGCCCAAACTCACTTCGATAAATTAAATGTAAATACTATACGAATCGAAGTTACTAATAATAAAGAGGCTAACGATCCAATTATAGCCAATAAAATAAAACAAGCTGATTGGATTTTTTATTCTGGTGGTGCTCCGGAATACTTATTTAAATCAATTAATAACTCATTACTATGGAATTTAACATTAGAAAAATACAAAGCAGGTGTTTTACTCTCAGGTAGTTCTGCCGGAGCTATGATACTTGGCAATTACATAATTGATAAACCTTTTAAGGCAATGCTCCAAAAAACAGACGAAAATTGGCAAAAAACATTTGGGATTGTTGACTACACCATCTTGCCACATTTTAATCGTATGAACCAGTTTAAACCTTTATTGAATCAATTACTGAAAAATACACCGAATAAAATTAAAGATAATTTACTCGGCATTGATGAAGATACAGCCTTATTATTTGAAAACGGTCAAATGATTAAGTTAGGTGGAGGTAATATTGAATTGCGACAAAAAAATATTGTCTCAAATCTATAAAAATTAATAATTACTAAGTAAACTATCTTTAATAGAATTATTAATACCTGAAAAATCAAGATTTATATTTGAATCAGTTGCTCGCATTAATAAAGTAAAAACAGCTAAAGTTCCGGTTCTCTGATCAGCTGGCATCGCATAACCATGATCGTATCGTATTTGCTTCCAATTTGCGTTATATGCACTGTTAAAATTTCTATTAATTAAATTGCTTACATAGGGTGATCCTAAGAATGCTAGCCTCGGCTGGCTAAATCCCATTGAGTTTGCTTGTTCGGAATAATATGCCGATCGGCCATTATACGACATTAAAATATTACCAATATTAATCATGTTGATTGAATTATCTTTTTCGATATTGCCAACAACATTAGAATTTTGACTATATTTTGTAGTCAATAATTTAGCGGCTACTTCAACCTCTTCTTCAAACTGAGATGTACTAACTTGCCCGGGTTTAAAATAAGAATCATAGATTTGAAAAAGTCCATTATTGTTTTCTGGGTTTAACATTGTTAGATTAGTTTCTCGCCAATGAATAGTTGCAAGTAATTGCCATGGTAAATTATACTTTTCTGCAACCGATTCATAGATAGGACTATTTTCAACTAATTGATTAACCTGATCTAATGTAAATACCTTACTTTTAACTAACATTTCCAAATTAAATTTTGACGTCTCTTTTCCAACACATTTTTCTACTGTTGAAATGGGCTTTGCATCATTCGATAATACAACCCGACCTGTTGGGTATAATGCAGATATGTTACTTACAGATTTTGGAACAACCACAATTGTTGTTGGAGTGTTAGAGTCAACCTGACCTGTTGGGTATAATGCAGATATGTTACTTGCCTTCTTATCAGCTATAGCGGTAACTTGTGGTATACAATCATTAGTAATTACTAAAGGTGTTAATTTATCATTGCTACTGAAACTATTAGATACTCTATTCTCTTGATTAGAATGATTTAAAAAATCATAACCACCAATAACAGTAGATAAGCTCAAACTAAGCCCTATAGCTTTAACTAAATATGGTTTAAGTTTTAAAGGTAAAGAAGAAGTTTTTTCCATTATAGCTAATACCTAACATTAATATGCCTATACTACTTTGGCTGTGCCTGTAACTGCGAGAATGCTTTAACAGCTATAATCTCATTAGACAGATTAGTAATTGGATAAACATTATACGTCTGACCACCAGCTGTCGTAAGTTTTTGATACAATTCTACTTCTTTATGACCCGGTAACCATTTAGTGTAAAAATTATATGAATTTGAGTTACTGCTGTTTTGTGAAGCTGGTACGGATGTAATAATTTCATTACCTGACTCGACTTTAACTGAATTAAATACTACTCCCTGATGGTCTAGCGCAACCGATACCGCACTTTCTACTTCTGATTTTTTTAAATTATCATTATATTTATTCCAACCAACTACTCCCGCAGCTACTAATAATATTGCACTAGCAGATAAAAATCCTTTTTTCATATTATTCGCTGATTTTTTATCACCGTTTAAAACGCTAGTGACAACATCTTGTTCTCTTTTAGTGTGTCTAGCTGCTTTAACTAATTCTGACCCGTTAGTTTTTTCAAATCCACTTGGTCTCGTCATATAAAAGCCTTTCATTACTTGTAAATATACTATTATACTACATTAATTATATTTAGTCAATATTAAAACCTTAAGGTCTGCTCTAGAGATAAGGACAACTATGGGTTTTAAACTGTCTATATAGTAATTGTCATTAACAACTAACAAGATCGATGTTGGCCATCATGTTAGAATATATATATTAGTCTGTTCAAATTTATTTTAACAAATCGTATGTTCAAAAAAATTAATCTCATCATTTTAGCTGAAATTATTTTATTCCTTGGTTTATTTATATCAATCCTGCTAAAGCCAGAATCACTTTCTATAAATAATGGCATTAGTTACTTCGGTATTATTGGTAGAACTATACCTACTTATATTCTTAGTTTAGTTGGATCAAGTTTAATAATCGCCTACTTCTCTTTTTTTAACATTAAAAAATTTTATTTAATTAAGTACTTATTGATATTTATTTTTATTTTTGTAATTGGACTGGTTATCTTTCCCTACAATATTAATAATTTTTATTCAAAAATGCATGAACTTTTTGGAGTCTTAATTTTTGTCAGCGAACTTGTCATATCATTCTATATAGCAATAATTTTTAAAAAACGATGGATTAACAGTTTTCTACTGTTCATCGAATTAATCGCCGGCATTTTATCTGCATTTTATTTAAATCCCTCTACTGGTTTTTTATTACAATCACAAATGCTTTATCAACTAGCTTTTGGTCTAATTTTAATAATAAACAAAAATACTCTTCAACAAGAAGTTAAGAAAGATCCTTAATTCATTCTTTACTTTTAACCTAAAATAGTCTAATAATTAAGTATTAACATAAGCATAATTTAGAAAGGTAATTTAAAAAATTAAATGAATAAAAAATTAAGCAATCTTGGCTTTTCAGTATTGGAAGGCTTAGTAGTGATTGTATTTATAGTTTTAATTGTAGGCACGGGATTATACGTAAAGAACAGATCAACAGCTCCAAATACTAGTAACTCCACTACCTCAGCTCCAGTTTCAACTACCAATAAAACACCAACCACTAATATAACAAATGCCATTACTTCAGAGGCTGCTTCAGAAGCTAGTCTATCTACTGGTTCTGATAGTTCATTACAACAAAGTATTACAAGCACTAATAACACAACCGCAAATATCGGAGGATCATACAATGTCTCGAGTTTATAAAAAACAACTTAACCGCTCACTAATTGGCTTATCGGGTGCTTTAATGATTATTTTATCTCCTGCCTTGGTACTTGCAATTAGCCCAGCTAGAACAACAAAAGCAAACACAAGCCAAAATACTAATTTTTGCAATAACCTATCAACGTCTACTAGTAAAATTAGCTCAAATTTAACAAATCTAACCACAAAAGCATCTGCAGCTTGGACAAAACAAACAAGTAATGCAACTACTAATTGGCAACAGGTAGATCAAAAAGTTGCAAGTTACCGAGCTACGGCTGATCAAACTCGACAAACAAATTTTACAAAATTAGAGAACACAGCTAAAACAACTTCCGAAAAGTCTGCAGTCAGTACTTATGAAAGTACTATATCAACTGCAGT